>JAOASC010000001.1 GCA_025210295.1 Flavobacteriales bacterium
TCAGTTACAGCTTGTAAGTACTCATTATTGGCATTAATCTGAGTGGCTAAATGCTTGGATCCTGCTATACGGTTTAATAAATCATAACTGTACACCATGGTTTGTGGCACATCATTCTGCGTCATCAATGGTTTAATAGCAGTTGCCATGTGTGTGATGTTTCCGTTATAGAGGTTGTTTGTAGTCAAAGTTGTGTTATTATCGATTTCCGCTAGGAAGTTCGTCTCACTAAGGTAAGCATTTTCTGTCACTTTTTTGTAGTCTCCATGGAAATATCCTAAACTAAATCCAAAAACATCTTCTGCGACTTTACTGTTTAACCCTGTGCTTAACCCATCTTTCCCTATGTCTCTATGACGTTTTAAGGTATTTGAGTTGACTCCTTTTAACCACCCTTGAATGGTATAAGCGTAGTCGGTTCCCTGAACATTAACATCTCCCGTCTCTACTCTTGCTAAAGGTCCATGGTCATAATACTGGTAGTTGGCATCTTCTTCCCAATCTACTCCATTGTTGGAGGTTTTGGCATAGATAATTCTATTATCAGCATCATATTCATACTGGTGATAAAACTCATCTTTTTCGCCTTCTTGATAACTGACTTTATTGACATTACCACTAATTAAATCGTATTCATAATCGATACGTTTATATTGTTGACCAATATAGGCTAACTCTTTATAATCTTGTACCATCGATTTTACATTTCCATGGATATCATATAGATAATGGGTTGCAAAATCGTAATTACCTGCATGTGGTAATTGGGCATAAGTTACATGTGCGATTCGATTTCTCAATTCGTTGTGTTCTGTCGATAACGGATTGGTGATTATTGATTCATCGTAATAGGTCTTCGTTACTTCTGATTTATCTCCATTTCCATTAATTTCTTGTTCAAAGGCTGTTTGGTTGGTGACTAAGGTTGCTATTGTTGAACCACCAGGAAAAGCTACTTGTCCTGCCTCTACTATTCTTCCTAGGGCATCGTAAAAACTATAGGAATATTGATGATTCAATTTTTGTACTGCATTTTGAGATAAAATAATTCGACTTAAAGCATCATACCAAAATTCAGAAATTCCTCCATCTGGCGTACGTTGCTTTTTCAATTGATTTAAGGTATTGTAAGTATAGGTTGTTGCAAATGTATGTCCTGGATATTCATTTTGAACACCTTGAGGATTAGTCAATCCCATTGATTGGTTATAACGACTTTGCCTAACGTTACTTAATTTATCGGTTTCTGTTATTTTATTGGCCCCTTGCGGTGGAATTGTTCGAACTAAGCTTCCGCTTTGATCATATTCATATAGGGTATAATGATACTCAGCATCTTTCTCTGTTATTTCAAACGTTTCTACTAAATTATCAATTGCTCCTGCTATATAGCGACGTTTAAAATCATCTTGGATACTACTTACATAATCTTCAAACGCTTCTCGTGCTTGGTATTCAATTAAATTATTTAAGTATTCCACACAAGGGTTTTCTAATGCTTCTGTTTCGATCACTAATGGGTCTGGAGTAAAACATGTTGGGTTAGCTGCATAACCTACACAAACTTCAGCTATAGTTAATTTCTTATCTTCTGTAATGGTTGTATCTGCTAAATGTTCTAAATAAGCCGCTATACATGCATCTGAATAATTTCCAATTCCATAGCCAGCATACGCTAATAGATTGAGGTATTTAACATCTGTTGTTGCGGTTATGTTATTGTTGGCAATGTAACCCATATAATTTTGGTAATAATGTTTGGCATTATACATCCCAAATTCACGCATGGTAACATAAAAAATATCACTTGTTGAAGTAATGTTTTGTTGGGTTAAATAATCCATGTATGCTGCCGATACATATTGCATCCCAGCCTCACAAAACTCTTCTTGAGTTGCAATTGCAGGAATATCTGTAGTTGTGCTATTAATTTTTAGCACTGTCCCATCCACATAGACATCATTATAAGTATGCCATTCATTTGCACATGTTACTGGTGCAGTTGGGGTTGGAATACATGGAGGAGTTGGTGCACATCCATAAGCATTAGCACACTCCAATGTTCCAGAAGCTGAAACTGTTGTAGCGGCAAAGGTTATATCATAAGTTACAATAGGGTTTACATAAACAATTGGAGTTGCATTGAGTCCTGCTTCTATTGCTAATTGGTTGGTGATTTGAAAATTTTGAATTGAAGCTTGATCATTTTCAGAAAAGAAGCAAAAATTTTCTAGCCTACAAGTTGGGGCTGACGCACTTCCTCCATCAGCAAAAAGGTATTCAACCCCATTAAAAGTTATATCATAATTGTTAACCTTTGCATGTCCGCAGTTATTTTGATCTGTATTATCAGTAATGGTATAGGTAGTAGCACCATGAAATACATCTTGAAGACTAGGTGTCAAATTAAAAGTATTCCCTACTTGCTGGTTGATAATATGTTGTTGTACTTCATTGAAAAAGTCTTGGATTTGAGTTGTGTAAAATCCACATTCCATTCCATTGGCTTTGATATCAAACTTAGAAACACAACTTCCCGTATTAAAATCTTCTTCAGTCCCATTGACAACAAAAATGAGATCGAAATCTAATTCACTAACTGTTCCATTATTATCTACTGTAAAAACGAGTTCTTCACTAGTATATGTTGGGGTAACTGTTGTATATAAATAGTTGGTACCAGTTAGAAAACTATTATTTATTAAATACACTGTTCCATTTGAACCAGAAAAAGAAGGTGAAGATACTGATAACGATGCATCATTTTGAGTATAGGTAATCGTTCCACCTAATAGATTTCCCAAAGTCGTATTTACTGTCATATTACTTGGTAATGTATAGCTTGAGTTGTTTAATAAATTAGCTGCATTTAATGTACTTATCCAACTCCACAACTCTTGTGCTTCAGCACTTGGTGTACAATCATCCAATGCACCTCCTGTTCCTAATGTTCCCAAAACATCTGCTTCACAATTACCAATTGGCAATGTCGTTTCACCACTAAAAACAACATCTGTATCGGTACCATTGATCTCAACTTTACCTAAAACATCAAAATGGTAAGTTCCGTTGTTTTCTGATGAAAAAATCAACTGAGAAAAATGTTTTACAGCTGTCCAAGTAACCGATGTAATGGTCCCTGTTGGGACAAGAGAAAAAGAGACACTTGTTCCATTAGCAAAAGACAAGGTTCCTGTACCAGTTGTTCCACTACTAAAACTATAAGTACCAGCACTGTATGGGTCAATTGCAGGAGTTAACCCAGTTACTTGTTCATAGACAGCAGAGGTAAAACTATGCATATTCACTAAAGGCACACTAGCTTGTGTTAACTTGTTTTCTTCTGCCAATTCATTCAAGAAGAGTTCTAAATCTGTTGCCAATGGACAGATTCCTGTTTCTAAATAGATTCCTGCTTGTGCTTCTGCTACATAGTCGTTAACTGCTGTAGATACTGGATAGATTTCACTAGCTACTGGAAAACGACGTTGTTTGTCTTTATAGAAACTTAATTGAAAGATGGAAGAGGGTTGGCTAGCGTTATAGTACTCTGAGCTATTGAAAAAACCTGTTGGAAAATTTGTTATGGCATTCAGACCATAAAAACCATATAAAAATTTGTTGAAATTTGTATTATTAAATGCACCATTATAACACGTCTCATCTATTGCTATAGATTGCATGATTTCTTGCATATAGTTTGTTCGTTCTGTATTATAGATCGCCAGAATTTTAGGAAATAATTCATCTTGTTCTGCAGGTCCCATATTTAAGAAAGAATTCCACGAACAAGCATCACTTCCATACCATCTACCACATTGTTCACTCCAAGCTACAAAATCGAATAAACTTTTTCCGGAATTTTGATAATTGTTCAATGTATTCAGAAAATCAGTACTGTATGATGCTCCAACCGACAACTTAAAAAAGGGATCATTTTCTATCAGTTTTGGTAGACTACTAATATCAATCGTATTGGAGCTGGCATCTGATCCCAGTAAAAACACATAATCGGTATGACTTAAGTCGACTGTTGCTGCTGAACTATAATCACTAATATACCCTAACAACTGACTGTATTGATTACTGGTTAATTCATTTCCAGAATGTGGAGTATTTAATTGATTACACCATTGAGTAATGTAACAATACTCTGGGTGATATTGCAACAATGATGTTGCCCAATCACTTTGCCAATTATCTACGACTTCTTGTACTGTTGAATATCCAAACAAGTTATTAAGTGTTGCTCCACTTAGTCCATTAAATACTGATGTTGTATAATCTGAAGCATTTACATCTACGATAAAATACTGTCCATTTGGAGATACATCAGATAACATCATTTCTTCAGCTACATCACACAAAGACTTAGATACACATGGCTCCATGCAAATGTCGTATTGCTCTTGCCATGCAATTTGATCTTGAGCATCAATATCTCCATCACCATCAACATCTGCGGTTATGTTGTTTTTTTCACCAAATTGACTAATCAAGGCATTGACACAGGATTCACAACTAATATCACAATCTGTGGTATCTATTAAAGCCGAAACACTGTTATAAAAATCTTCATAAGTTAAAACGGAGGTACACTGCCCCTGTATATCTTCATAATAACGGTTGGCGAAATAATCCAACGCAGTGGAATTGACTTGTAGTTTTTTATACAGTTGAGCACTTCCAATTTCAATATCCCCAGCTTGGCTAGTATAATTTCCGGTAAGGTTTAGAGGGCTGCCATTCAACAAAGTAGATTCATTTCCAAAATCGACATTCGGAAAGGTTTGTACTGAAGAGGTAATGACATCTGTAGTTGTTGTAGCTTGAGGGATGAGCTCATTTTGACACGGGTCCATTAAACCAAAAATTAAGTCATATACATAATTATAGGTTTTTCCTGCTACGGTTAAACAAGAGTCCGAAAAATTACTACTGTTGGTTGCTGTATAGGCTAAAGCTATTTCATGATTAGATTCAAACAAACGACTTCCACTATAGCGCAATCCGTCTTCTTCTGTTGGCAATGTAGTTCCTGAGATAAAACGATTATTATCATCAAAAGGGGTATCTGTATCAGTTGTATTTACTTTGCTCAATAAGTCTTTAGTTACAGTTGTAAAACCATTTAAAGAGCCATTTTCAGGACGTGAATCTTGAGCCATATTTACACTTTTTACCTCCTCTAATAAATTGGAGCCTGTTCCTGCTAATGCCGTTGCTATCGTCCGCCCTTGTGCATCAGTATAAGTGACACTAACCTGCCCATTGGCATCAACAACCATGTTCTTTTTATAACGACTTTTATACCCTACATTATTTCCAAATAAAGCATCTAAATCTTCTTGATCTGGTTGACCATAAAAGTATTGCGTCTCTTTGCCACTTCCTTTTTTATATGTTGCTCCAACTCCTGTTTGCTGTGCAATTCTTCCGGTATTATCAGGAGTAAAAGTTGTTACTGTAAAAGGGTAACCTTCTGCATCTGGCACATAATCCTGATAGGTACCTACACCTGTTTTTTGTCCGTAATATTTTGATGCACCACTTTGGTCACTCATTGGTGGTGTTGTGGTGTTACAGGTTGCATTTTGAATATCAAAATGGAATTTATCATACAAAGTACCTGTATTGGCATTGATATTAAAATTTTCTACATATTTAATTGCTGCCTCATCGGAGGGAGTAGGGAGCACATTAATTGCTGCTCTTCCCTCATAATCGTATAAGGTCTCTCCTACGATTACATTTTTGTTGGTATTAATTTGTGTGACACTTTGACGATTTCTTAAACTTCCATCAAAATAAGAGACCACATCTTTACGCTTTCCTCCTTCTGCAAATGATGTCGTTACTTGCCAGTTTTTATTTGAACTTTCGTGTCCTTGCACTTGATACCATCCCTTACTTCCTAATCCCAATTGATATGCTCCTAGGGTTTGAACTGCTGTTAAACCTGCTGTACTCCATTTCCCTGGTAATAATTGTTCGTAATTATCTAATGAACTTTTCCCTACACCTCGAATTCTATAGACTAAATAGCCTCTATCCAACAATAACGGAATTTCATAGAATTGATTGGTCGTTCTTATTCTAGAGCTATTATGTTTAAAGCTTTCTAGTGTAAAGGGAATCAATGAGCTTCCTAATGCTAAGTTAGCTTGTATGTTTCCGTAGTCATTTACATAAGTCCATTCCACATCATAACTTTCTGCTCCTTCAATAAAATCCCAAGTAATGACAAGATTATTATTTGCTGTGTTGTAGACTTGATTGTAATTACTTGGAATTGCAGTGTAGTCAAATCGATAATATCGTTCTGTATCAATGGTTAAATTCAAATAGACATTGGCAGGAAGAGCTACTGAAGTTTGTGTTGCTTGATCTTTAACCGCTGTTAGGGTTACTTCATACTTTAAAAATCCGTTAAACTTATAGCTGCTTTTTGCAATTTCGTTTACCCCAGCTACAGGATCATAATCTAGCGATAAAATTACTGTTTCTGGAGCACCTGATATTACACCTTGGTCGTCAAATTTTTGAATTGAAAAATGGAGGTCTATAGCATAAGCACTCAAAGTGGTTGTGGCTTCTCGATCAAACCCTACTGATACAATATCGGTAGATTGTTTGTTAAAAAAGGTATTTGACCAATTTCCATTCCCTAACATATAGGCTAATTTTCCATCTTCTACTGCATAAGTTTCTCCTATTGAGAGATCATTTCCTGCTTTATAAACAGCAGCGTGTTCTGTACCTGCAATAGCTGAAGTAAAGATTGAGCATAACAGCACCACAAATGAAACTGTCTTTATCATAGTGTATCGTGTATTAGCAACAGTAAGTAAGGACTTGGGCTGTCTATTTATCGATTTTGAATAGGCGTTATCTTCCATAATGTCCACTTTTAGTTAATTAATTTATAGTCTTTATAAGCTGCTGTGAGGCGAGCTTCTTGATTTTTTACTTGAATATATTTATCTATACTAAAGGTTGATGCAGCAATCTTAGGGGCTGTATTCATATTGGAATACTTGATCTCTATACGTTGTGCTTCATAGCCTTTAGGTACATGTGCCTTTAATACTATTTTTTCTATATAGTAATTTTGGGTATTATAAACGACGTCAATAGCTTCATATTGAGCTGCATAAAACTCAAAACGGAATCCTTTTTTTCCTTTTGGCAAGCCTTCTAGCACTGATGTCTGGTGTGCTATTTTTAATAAGCTTGCAATATCAAAAGATGACGGGTCAACTTCACTTTGGTGATTATCGGCCGACATGACCTGCAACAACACCATTTTTTCATCATGGTTAATGGTCAATGCATACTGATCATTTACTACTGATGTTTGAACCTTAGATGTTAATTTATAATGCTTCGATTTTCTGGTCAAGTGAGCATTAAATGCCTCTTCTACCTTAGATGAATTACCTAGATATAACAGGTATTCTATGTCTACAGAAAAAGCTTGATTTTCCTGATAGACCTCTCTTAATTTTGTCAACTCTTCGACCATCAGTTCATCCTGTCCATAGCCTGAAAAAACAAAACATAATCCAACGAGTATATTTATTATGATTAACTTCATGTTTCTTTATTTTACACTTGAACTTCTAGATTCTTGGATGGTTTGAATTCCGCGTTCTGTTTCTTTTTTGATTCTTAACAACTTTCCTTCCTCATCATATTCATAAAATGTAGCATAGTTATTATCGTCTAACTCTGCCCATAAACGCAAACTTAATGGATCATACACATAAGTCTTCATGCTACTGTTAAATGGATGAATACGAATATCATCAACATAAGATGGAACTGTACCCATTGGGTCTTCAAACTTTACAACAATGTCTCCCGTTGTTCCGTTTTGAATCTCAAAACTATACGTTACTTTCTGCCATCCATCGATAATCTTACCTTTAGCATAAGGAGTTCCTAATACTTCAACACCATTCACTTTTATAGAGGGTTGAATACTAGAATAGTCCAATACTTCGTTATTGTCTCTTAATTCCTTTTGCCAATAACTAAACACATACGCTACAGCAGTTTGACTACTTTCAATTTCATCTGCATTAAATACTGTAGATGGACCAAATGGCGCAATAATATCATTGGATTTTACGGTATATGGAATATCATCTGCTTGATTTGATGGTAAAATAGAAGTCAACGTTCCTTGAGCCTGAACTGATCGTTGTCCCTCTCCTGTATATACTGTATTGACCATTATTGAATTTCTTCCACTATGTGCTTGTGTAGAGGTAATTGCATTAGTATAGCATTCAAAACCAAAATGTTTGTTATTCAAACAGGCATCGTCTGAATCAAAAGCATAATCTTCAAAGCCATCAAAAGCAATTTGATTTTGTCGTGCATTATTGGCTACTGCTATGGCTAAAGAATGGTTATAACCAAATACAGCAGCAGAATATCGAGCTAGAGCATCTTTGTTTTCAACTTCTTGTCCATAAGGCGTATAATTACTAATCAACGATGCCCATGTCCAACCAGAACCAGAACCTTCCCATGTTTCTTCAGTTGTATTATAATTCCAAAAAGGAGTAAATGTCGAATAACTACCGTCTTTTCTTAAATCTAAACTAGCGTTTGGCGTATTTCCATATACATCTGTATTGGTTTGGTTACGTTCTCCTAAAAACAAGGACGATTTCTTAGTTCGCCAAGCTCCTTGGATATTCATTAAAAATGGATTGACTATGGTATTTACAGGAAGTTTGGCACATCCTTTTTCAGTAGTTCCACAGTCAGTACCATTTCCATAAGTTCTCCAATTATCATCATATTCTACTGCACTTGCTGCTAAGATTTGATTTTGATTGGTATTGGCTGAGGTAATAACATCTTGTATTGAATAATAACCTCCACTCCCATTAGGTTTTATTGGACTCTGTTTCATGGTAATTGAACCAATAGCTAATGCTTGTTGATTCCTTCTCCCAGATCGAACAACTTTCAATTGATTATAGTCGGCAGCATGTGTATTTCCATTATCGATAAATTCCTCAATCAAGTTTCCTGATTTATCAATTAAATAAATATGATTAGTTGACTCATCTACTGATAACACCCAGGCTTTTCTGTGATTTCCTCCATCCTCTTTAAGCAGCACTTCGTCACCTTTTACAAAATAATGGGCAGCCTTGTTGTTATAATACTTTCCTGCAGATACATATTGTATATTGGTTTCTAATCCAATATTTTCACTAGCAAGCCCCATTTTATCATATCCCCAATGTGCGGGATAATTTAAGGTATAGATTTCGTCTGCATATTCATTCTTAACACTAGTCAATAAAACCTCACCTGTCTCAGCATCCCATGCTAAGTTTTTTGTGGAAACTTTTGCTCCTAAATCATGGGCCACAACTTCACGTAATATTCCGTGTTGATTAATCACTTTGGTAAAAACTGCCGAACGAAATCGGGTATGGCTATAACTAAATGTTGGCCATATTGATGGAACTACACCAGGGAAAAAACCAACTAAGAAAGTACTCAATCCAGCATTTGCACCTTGAGATGTATTTTCTGTCCCTTGTTCTCTAAAATCTGCAACTGCATCGTATTCTATTCCTATTGTCCCCGCTTTTACAGTTCCATCTTTATAGATGAGCATACATTCATTATTTAATGAGCCTGGACGATTATTGACTGTCGTTTCTTCAAAAGGATCATCAGTACTACTTGTCATATTCATACTGGTAGCGTCTAGCTGATATAAGTATTCTACTCCAGACAAGTGTTGTTTAGCTCCTTCCGCATATACCCACTGCGCTTTTTGTTTACCATTCATATCGTTATTAATCACGACATATCCTTGTGAAGCATTCATAAAATCTTTTTGAAATCCTCTTACTAAAGAAAATTTAGCAAATGTTGAACGACGCTCAGGAGTTAGTAAATCATTATCAACTATTGTCGGATAATCTTTTGAAGTATAGAATTCATGAACCACTTTTCCTGACTTGTGATTATTGATTCCAGTTGGAACAATATTTTTGACTGTTACACGACTATATGTAACTGTAGGCGATGGAAAAAATGATTCTCCTAATGGTTCTTCAATAAAGTGCTCATCATCTGGAACCAATAAATGCTTGGTCGTCATAAAAATGGGCTGTATAAATGGGTTTTCTTTACTTTGAATTGGTTCATACGTCGCTACTCCAGAAGAAATCATTTCTTCATCAGCATTTTCAGTTTCATAACTATACTCTTGGCCATAAACTGATGTTGAACCAGCTCCATTACTAACCATACTTTCCCATTCATCACTCATGGTTATACTTTTCACACGTGAACCGCCCCCTAGTTTATAACCATTAGGATTTGTTAATCGTATCCATGATTTTTCTTGTTTAAATTTTTGTGAATATCTGTTTTGTTTTAAACGTGTATTGACCCCTCTAGCTAAATTAATAACATCACGAATCATAGCTGCATTGGCGATGGCTTTTGCTAAGTTTTTTACCCCTTGAGCTGTTCCATCAGATGCTGGTAAATTATTGGGTTGATTTCCTGCTATTTTCGGAAGGTGTATTCTTGTATAATTCCAACCTGCTTTAGCTATAGGGTTTATTTGGATGGGGTTATTTGAAGATATAGGCTTATCTTTTAAATCTACATTCTTCACTTTCACATAACCAACGGTAGCACTTTTATCTCCATAAGTATTCGGTACAACATCACAATAACCAGTTACAAAGTCATAATGTCCCTTATTATCCAGATCTAATAAAAAACGAAAATATAATTTCTCTTCTTTTTCTCCAGAATTTAATTGATAATCTATTGCATTCGTTCCTGGTAGCTTTTCAAAAAACAAATAGTTATAATTGTTATTGGCCACCCCTCCTTCGAAAAGAATATTATTAGGGGTACTTGAAGCTGTTTCTCCTACTCCGACCACCTTAACCATTTGCATTGCTCTTCGATCTTGCACATAAGCATAATCGTCTGTTTCATAATTAACATTGATTTTTCCTCCAGAGGGTAATGTGATCGCTGTTAAAGCCCAAGCAGCAGCGTTTTGATCTTCTTCTGCCTTATCTTGTTTAACATAGGGATATTCTGGGTTTGATAACACTCCATTATCAGCCAAATCAAATGGATTATTTTTACTCACACTTGAGGGTTGTTGAGGGTTTTCTTTATATCCTCCCCAAACATTGTAGCCCTTTAAGTTATAAGAGGGATTAATCCCATCATAATCAAACTCATAAGGACTCCATTTAGCCTTATAAGAGTTTCCATAAGTAAAATAGACTTTTTTAAGTGTTAATTTACCTCTACCAGCTTGAGCATTAGGAAGGTTTGTTCGACAAAGCTCTTCTCCAGATGGTGCATATTCAAAATGTACTTCTTTGATTGGTGTTAGGTTTGAGTAATCACCATTATTTGTATAATTCGTATTCCAATCCCCTTTGGCATATAAGGAAATTTTATCTAATTTTTTCATTGTTCGCTCGCTACTTCCTGCTGTTGGGACATTTGATCCATTCTCATCTTCTACTTCATAAGCATCTGTTCTAGAAGAGGTGTGAAAAACAGCTACATGTGTCTTTGTTTCTATCGTCTTTAAATAACGGACATCTTTTTCCCCGTAGATATAACTTGCCTTTTCATCTTGGTGCTCTGCTTTTAATCCCTCATCATAATTAGCATGATCTTTTTGATAAGGCACTCTCCATTTATAATTCGTTAAATCATTGTCATAATCAAAACGTGTATAGGTTCCATAATCAGCATCATCTGCTCCATTAGCATTAACATCTACATAATCATGAGATAATACCTCAGAAATTAAATAAGAATGGGCATAAGGTGGTAATTCTGTTTTAGAGTAAAACTCATCTTTTCCTCTTCCATTCTTAGGTTTATTATCAGTATTATGGTTATATTCTACTAACCCCGTTTCTACATTCGATCTGGGCAATATTTTTCTTTCTGAAATAGCAAAAGTGACCTCTTTTTGAACATTATTATATACTGGAATCCCATATATATACCTTGATCCATCATTTTTAGTCACAGTAATTTCTGAAACATGGTGGTCTGGGGCTTGAGGCACCACATATTTTCTTACCCCTACAACAGCTGCTTCAGCTTTAGTTAGTGTTGAGATCAATTGGTTTCTATTTACTCTTTTTGAACGTTGTAAATCCAAATTACCAGTATGATGTGTGATATAGCCATCCTCTCCTTTTTCTTTTAATTTTGGTAATGTTTTTACTCCCCAAGCTCCATGACGTTTTAGGGGGATTTGAACAGGTTTATCTCCCGAAATTTGCTTAAAAACAGCATCGTGGTCTACTGCTAACTCTCCTGACTGTTTGTAATAATAAGGCTCATATAAGTCGTTGGCATTATTTTCAAAATTAGTAGTGTTTTCTCCTTTAAAACGAAATACAGAAAGGGCCTCATTATCTTGTTGCCAGACCCCACTATAACTGTTAGAAACATTGATTTTTATATCAGTACCTAAGTCCGCTAAATTACCCGATGCAAAATCGATATTTCCATTAGCTGACCCAGAAAAGCTATACGCTGTATTATCGTACACAGCTCCTACTTCACCACGGTATGGACGAAAACCTCCAGATACCCCTTGACCTTGTATTGAATAAGCGTCATAAGTATAATTAGTAATTGGCAAATTGGTAGTTCCATCATTATAACTAGCATCTTTTTCACGATTAAAATCGAGCATAGCTCTTGAACCTGCATGTTCGGAGTTTAAATATCCGTATGCTTTATGCGAAACTTCTTTCCCATTATTTTTTAACCACGCACTAGAATACATTGCTCCAATGTCAGCTGCTCCTTTTGCTCCAAATAGTTTTGTACCAATCTTAACTCCAAATGATACACTTAAACTGTTTCGTTCTTGATTAATTTGAGGGGTATAGGTGTTGGGCACTAAATTAATCGTTCCTGCTAAACTACCTGATGATGCTTTATCCGATTTTCTTTCATTACTTACTGTGTGACTCAAGCTTGTTCCCGATAAGCCTCCAATTGTATTAAAGCTTAACCCTAAACTTGTTGATGACTTTGCATCTTTTCTATTCTCCTCGTTTTTTAAATCTTTATCATAAGAGACAGAAGGTGAAATACTTAGACCTCCACTTGTATTCCCCTGCAATCCTAAATTCGCATTAAAAGCTCCCATATTTGCACGCATATTAAGCGATGTTGAGATGCTCAACCCATTGTAGTTATTGTGTTGAATTCCTAATCCAAAACTTGAAATACCGATGTGATCATCAACTGCAAAACCAAACATCTCATTTGGTCCAAAACCTAAATCTACACCTAAAGTTGTATGGGGTTTCATATAAGTTGTTTTTTTCACTTGATCTCCATTAAAGTCATCTGGCAAACCTCTCATATTACGGTTAATCACTCCTGGGTTAATATTCCAGCCCAAGCCTACCCAACTGGCCTCCTGATCCATTGTAATTCCAGCGTTATAAACCATATTCACAGGATACCCTCCCACGTCTAGTAAAGGGATATTATAATTAAAATCTCCTGAGCTTAAGTCTACCATGTCAGAAGTGCCAACAGGAGCAAAACTTTGTACCTCTGGCTGACTAGGTCCACCAGTTAAGGCAAAAGTAGCTGTAGGATACGTCACTTGAAATATCATACTGATTGATAAATAAACTGCCATTCCTCTGGCTACATAACTGTCTCTTATTCTTTGTAAAATCATACCTTAGGTTCTTCTAATGTGGGTATTGCGTTTAATTCTTCTTGAGTGTAATGAAAATTTAAAGGTCCTAAATTGAAGACCTCTTCATTAAAATGAAAAGTGAGGGGAGTATTTAATTCAATATCTTTAAATAAAACATTCAATGTTAATTCAGGGCTTATTCCATAATTTCTATCCATAACAACATCTGTTGCAGCTATAGTTTCTTTTCCCTCTCGACGGATTTCTATGTGTTGTTTTATTGTATTAGTATAGTAATACACTCTGGCTTGATATGCTTTTTCATCTTTAAGCTTATATTTTAATATTGGAATTGCTGAATGATTACTTAACTGTAACTTAAAAGCCAACATCCCTTTGTAATCTGTGACGGTTGTTTCTGGGCCTTTATTTCTCATGTATATACTCTCAGCAGGAATTAGCGCTGCCGAAACAGTAATATCCTCAATGGATTTTGACTTCGTTAATGTAGCATGATTGGCAATATACCAACTTTTATAAGCTGTTTCTTCTACATAATCTCGACCAGATTGACAGGCAGAAAATAGTCCTCCTATAAGCAATATGTATATTATCCTCTTCATCACTTTCCTTTATATTTTGTGTTACTATATGTAATAAGAGCTGGAGTGACATCCATACCATTTTTAGCATACAATAAATTACCATTTCCTGCTCCTAATAATAAATCCAGTTCTTGTTCTTCTGAATAAGCCTTTATATACCCATTCAACTGTTTCATAATTTGTTCATCATACTGTTCGGCTAACCTCTCATGCGCTTCATTAAATGCTTTTTCTTTGGTTACCAGTTCATTGTACAAGAGTTGATGTTTTTTTATGGCCTCTTCAGTTGGGACTTCAACCTCTTCTATTTTCTTTTTGAGTTCTACCAACTCAATTTTTAGACTATCTAATGAAATTTTAGAAGCCATTTTTTTTGCTTCTAGCTGAGTTGTTAGTTCTTCTGTAAGGGTAAAGCTCTCAAATAATAATTGACTATCTGCATAAGCAACCTTGGGTGTTTGTTTACAACTTGTCCAAACAATTAATCCTAATACTATAATTCCAAATACTCTCATTTAACTTATTTTCTATAACTTGAATCTTAATTGTTTCACTTCATTTTTTTCATTGGTTACTTTTAAGAGATAGTAACCATTGGCTAACCCTAAACTTGAAAAATCAATTGATAAATGATTATCACCTTGAACTATTGGTAAAACTGGTAAACTAACAGAAACTGGGGAATTATTAAGGTCAATAATTTTATAGTTTAGATTTCCATTAGATGGTGTGTATCTTTCATAATAATGAAAATTTAACGCGTCCTCAACTAACTCATAATACCCGCCTGTTAAATGAGTATTCAATGGATAATACAAGGTATTTTTAGGGCTATAAAATGTTGTATAAATATTATTAATTTCATAGTTTGGATATCGAGTACAAACATCTACATAAAGCTCTTCATTGGGATCTACAGCTTCCGTCTTAATGAAATCAACTTTCCCATTAGGACTTAGTTTTTTATAGCTAATTTCTCCTCCTACTCTTGTTACTTCAATAATATCTCCGGGGGATAAATTCCTTCCATACCCGTCAAATTTGTTTCCATTGATGAATACTTGATGATCTATACTTGAAAAATGTGCTATTGTATTATAATTTGACAATCCAATCATTGCATAGAACTCATTTCCATTGACTACATAAGTTAGTTTACCATTGGCATTGGCTGGTAGTTTATTGGTTGACAAAGCTCCTGCTTGCCATGTCGGCGTATTTGCATTTGAAGTGAGGACATTGGTTGAAGCAGCTAATGTATAATTTTCTATATGCTGCCAATTGACTTGATAACTTTCTTCTTCTTCGACTGTAAATGTTTTTACTAAAGTTTCTCCTGTTCCATCGGTTACTGTTAAGGTATAGTTACCCGCAGTTAAACCTGATAAATCTTGTGTAGTAGCTCCATTAGACCAACTGTAACTTATTGGACTGGGGCCTGTAACATTAACATCTATACTCCCTAAAGTATTAAAGGAGCTATTTTCATGTTTTAAAATATGCTCTTCTATTGTTAAAGCTTGAGAAAAAGTTGAATAAAGCGAATTCAATTGTCTATTAAGAAAACGGATAGAAACATCTACATATAGTTCTTTAGTAGGGTCTGTCGTTTGCTCTTTTAAGACATGTTGAACGCCATTAATATCGTGTTTACGGTAAATCATTTGATTTCCATAACGTTCTAATATTAATGTATCTCCTATATTGATGTTTCCATACCCATCTAAAAAATGGTTATTTACTCCATAGAGGTAAAATTTGTAATCTAGAGAAGTATAAGAAGCTACTTCATTGTATTCGGAAAAACCAAACATCAAATAACTTTCATTACCTGCATAAACGTAAGTTATTTTACCATTGGTATTGGCTTCTAATTTATTGGTTGACAAAGCTCCTCCATCCCACTGATAAGAAGAATTTTTGGTAAGTTCTCCAGTTGTAGAATTTTCTTCTAAGTTTTGAATATTTCGCCAATCTACTAGGTAACTTTCTTCAGAATGAATAATAAAACTTTTAGAAAGTGTCTGGCTATTACCATCTGTTACTGTCAAAGTATAGGTTCCTGCTGACAATCCACTGATGTCTTGAGTAGTAGCTACTACGGTTCCTCCATTGGACCATGAATAAGACAACGGTGCTTCTCCTGTAACGTTGACATCTATACTTCCTAAGGTATTATTGGTTGTATTTTGATGATGTAATAAATGTTGTTCTATTGTTAATCCATCTTCAAAATCACAATGCATATTATTGAGTGAATAGTTGGCAAATCTGATTGATAAATCGATAAATAATTCTTTTGTAGGATCTGTAGTTTCTGCTGTTAAAGTAACCTGATTACCATTTAAATGGTGTATATGACGGAATACTTGACTCCCTATTCGTTCGAGTATTAACGTATCTCCTGCGGTCACAGCTCCATAACCATCCAAATACTTGGTCGCTACACCATACAAATAAAATTTATGTAAAAAACCTGTATATGTTGCAACTTCGTTATATTCTGCAAATCCAAACATTAAATAATGTTCACTTCCTCCAACTACATAAGTAATTTTCCCATCAGTATTAGCTGCTAATTTATTAGTAGATAGTGCTCCTGCATCCCAAGCTGCTGTTGATGTTTTAGTCACAATATTAGTAGACGCATCAACTGAAACATTTCTAAGCAAATGCCAATTAACCTGATGCTGCGCCAACAAGGTTGTTATTACTATTAGCTGGAATAGTATTAAAAAAATTATTTTTCTCATCTATTTTATATTTTTATTGATGGTACTGAGCTGTAGAAACTGAAGAATAATTACCATTATAATCTTCTGAGTAAATCTCTAAGTACAAATGGTCACTTTGTAAATTTGGCATTAACACCATTTTCATTTCTTCACCAGTATAGACAAAACCTGAATTATTCTCAGAAATTAAATCTCCTACTGTTACAAAACCTGTCTTTACATCTCCTGCCCCCGCTGTGCTTCCGATTTTATAATGAACTTTATGGATGGATACTCCACTAATTAACGCCCCATCTACAACTATTCTTGATTCCCCATGAGCATTTTCTGTATCTATTATTGGATCTATAATATCAACGCCAATCACTCCTTTTTCCAATTGTAGTTCTGAAAAAATAATTTGTTGAGAAAAGTAATCTATTGAAATGAATGTGCTGACAATGATGCTTATTAATGTTAATTTTTTCATATGTTTTGTTGTTTTGTATATAATCTAATGCAATTTTACCATTTTTGGTACTCATCTATATTAATCACTTATTTAACGGTCGTTTTTTAATAGCTTTTGTGCGTCTTTATACTGGTTTACAAAATTAGACCTCATAAGATTTGTATTCCAATTTTGTTATAAACAGTAATTTTTAAAATGTCAGTTTTTATCAATGAATAAAACCTTCTTTACTGTTAACAAAAACAAAGCACTAAGTATAAAAACCTACCTAGTATAAGTACAAAAACACAGCGCTAAAATCAGTATAAAAACCTATTCTTAATCTTTACTTAACACAAAGATCTAGGATAACAACGTAATTTTTTTACGGTTAAAAAACACCATATCATTTTTCTTATAAAAAGAATAAAAAGGTATTCAGTTATTATCTTTTTCAACAAAAAAATGACTGCTATCAAAAGATAGCAGTCATTTTACTTTATAGAGGATTACTCCAAAGCTTAGTAAGGTATTATCGTTTGGCAATTTCCATACAGTATTGAATGGCTAAACTCCATTTTTTACTCCCTACCTTAGTATAGCGATCAACTTGATATTCCATCCATTTTTCTAGCTTTTTATTATCGTCCATTCTTCTTCTAACTGAATTACAAATATTCTTTAAGATCCAATAATTATGTCCAGAACGGCAGATTCTAAGGGTTCGAATCATCTCATCATCCCCACCTCTTAATTTGGTAAAAAATGGAATATATTGTTCAACTAGCGCTTGATTCTCTTCTAAATCTTTTACAACATCTTTTACATTCGAAGAGGATGTAACTCCCAACGCTGCTCGTAACTTAGCCCAATCTGATGGAAACTTTTGTTCAAAATCTTTGAAAAATGGTGTTCTTGAAGTATAAGGCTCATTATTAATCAGTTGATAAGCAGCCACCTTATTCATATCCATTTTCATAAAAGCCGACCTTGATCCATACAATTTCCCTGCGAAAGCATCCTTAAACGGAGCTGTAGAATCAATACTAATGGCTCTAGACTTACTGAATAGCCCCCCAATTAAAGCCAATAAAATAGGTGTCCCTACTCCCAAAATATGCAACGGCAAATCGTTTTCCATAGCATCATTGGTTCCTTTAGCTATTGCAGCTGCTATCAGATAAGCTTCAGGTAATTTTTCACCGAACTCGATTACTTCTCCTCCCATATCGAGTGATGTAATCCATCTTCGACTCTTCATTGGTCCACCAAAACTAATTGCATACCCTTCGGCTTGTGCCTGTTTTCCAATTTTTGCGGCCTGATAAGCACTTGCATAATCATAAGAATGTAGTACCAAAAACTTATTGACAGCATCTAATTGCTTTTGGCTCCCAAAATCACCTTGAGCTTGAGCATTAAACAACTTAACAGAAGCTAACTGATGCTTTTCAATCGCTGAAGCAACAGGCTCAAATACTGGATGCAACAACCCACACATCATGATTACTGTTATATTAAAATCTTCTAAACCAATCATATAATCAGGATTGATTTTGAATTGTTCTTCTATAACTTGATTAAAGTTAACCGAACTTTCGACATGACTACAAGCTTCATTAATCTCAAGAATAAGAGCTGCTCGTTCAGCTAATGTAGCTTCACTTACCGCTCCCGTTCTTTTTTGCTCACTAATGGCTTTATTAAGAATTACATTTCCATTTTTTTCAAATTTTCGTGCAATTTTTTTCATTCTAGAGAAATTACCGTTATCACTAATCAATAAATTTCTCCTTTTCTTAACATAGTTAGCCAAGTCAATGCTCTTGGCATCAGTATAATATTCTGAGAGTAAATAACCATCGCGTTTAAGCGTTAAAGCATAATCTTTATTGGCTGTGACTTCACTTAAATTAGAAATAAAGATGTATTTATCTCTTTTATAATTTGGAATATTTCTTTTCATATTACCTATAAATTACTGGGCATCTACACAGTCACAATAAGCTTCCAATGCATCTGCATAAGCTGCTTCTGCAGCTTCATATTCATTCCAAGCATCTTCCATTCCATCACCTGCAACTACTCCTCCTGCTAAAGCAATTCCATACGATACATAAGCACCTGTACCTCCCGAACCGATAAGTACAGCTCCAGCAGCTCCAATTGCTGAAGCTCCTGCTAATACCACTCCAGCAGAAGCCCACCACCAGTCTGTATTTTCATTTTCTAAATTCTCCTTTGCTCTTTCTAGAGCTTGTTCTAACGCATCACACATATTAAATAGTTGTTTTAAGTTTTAATAAATTTGGACGATCGAATGTGATCGTATACTTCACAGGGTTAATGATTCCGTCATTCCCCGAACTTCCACTATATACAGCAGTTAAATTATGTGGAACTAATTCATACACTTTCTTTAACTCCAACCTTAGCCAAGCTTCCCAATTTTGTTGCGATAAATCACCTAAGTTTAATCGTTTTATAGATACAGCTTTATCCCCGTTAGCTTCTGGATTCGATTTTAAAAACTCTCCATGAATATAGACAAATGAATCCTCTACAATTCCACCAGAATCTAACTTAATATAAGGTAAACAGACTTTCATTGTTCTTCCGTTAGCGTCTTCAATATCTGCTGTTGACAACACTTTATTTCTACTTAAATGCCTTACATTTAAATTTTTAACCTTACCTCTAATAATCAACTCTCTTCCATCATAACTTGTTGGATTATTGATTAAATCTTTAATTGAAGTTAAACTTCCAGACCATACCACTTTTTCGTCTACCAACAAATTCTTTTGCTTATACAAATCACTAAACAATTTTAACTCATGGTGCCAATCGTTTAACCATAATAAATGTTGACTTGAAGCCTTGTAGAAAATCATTTTTTGTGATAAATCTGTTGCCTTCATTGCCTTTTTTCCTGTAGAATAAAATGAAGACGTGGAATTTTGCCACTGTTGATTAGTATCGATCAAAATAGGAAGTACTTCTTGCGTTAATTTAGTATCGATCCATTGATCAAGATTATTTAAAAATCGAGTAACATCATTAACATCACCTAATTTTATATTTCTGTAAATTGTAGACAACCTTCCCTCAAGACTATACTTTAACGTCCTAATGCGAGTAGACACATTAAAACTAAGGTTTTGATTTACACTAGCATCTTTATTATAACTAGCATATACACTACTGTTATAATAATACATATAGATAGCCAAATGTCGCTCAAAAGCATAATTCAAGGTATTTGCAATCATCTCCAATTGCTTTAAGTAATATTTATACAGGTTTAAGCCTCCTGTATTTCCTATTCGTTTCACAATATCATCAGCTGTTGCAGTCGGAACATTATTGGTTGATAAATCATTCTCAATTGCAGTTTTAATCGATGGCCAATCATTTGATGTTTGTGGTTCAGGACAATAATCTTTAAAACCTCCCTTTAATTGATACAACCGTTCTACTAAATCATTAACATCTGCTTGATGATTTTTAATTTGAAGTAATTTAGTGGTTACGCCAGCCAATTGAGTATCTGAGAAAACTTTCAAATCATGCCAATGATTGGTCACAATATGTTGATACACTTTTCCACTTTCTACAGGAATAATTGGAATCGAAATATCCCTATATTCGGCCGTTACTCGGCCAGAATATGCATTCACTTTGGTTACGAATGCATCTAGTCCTAATTTAAAATTTTGTTCTGTCATATTTTTAACTGTAAATGTTTAATTACAGTCGCAATATAACAGCTCTAAAAAGGTATTGGAGTAAAAATCTAACCAATGGAGTAATTTAATTAACGAACAGCATTTTAAGTCCAGCAAAAATTCATTTTAACACGACAAACAACCTCAAGACAGAGACATAAACAAGTATTTAACCAATAAACTACATTACTTTATAATATAAAATGGTAGCACAATGACATTGCTGTTCTTCTTGCTGTTTAGATGGGCATTTAAACAAACCTTGTTCACAATCTTCTTTCCACAAATCCGAATATTCGCCCAATACTTTAAAGTGAAAGTAGTGAGCTATTCTTTCCATATTTATTTGTTTTTTTTGCTTCCAAGCATACATTATAAATCCATATTCTCCCTGAAAGTGGTCTATTGCTCGTTTTATCAAAAATCTACCAACTCCTTTTTTTCTATAACTTGAAGCAACCACCATAGTATCCATACAAACGATTTTATCATTCAAGGCATTTTTAATCGAATCATCACCAACTCTATTCACCACTTCATCTGGTGAAGTACGGTAAAAAACTAAAAATGCTATCAACTCATGATTTTCATTAATTAGACACCAACCATCATATTGTTGAGATACTATAACTTGATCAAAATAATCATGATTTAAATACCCCTCCCCTAAGTGAGGTGCTGCCAATAGCACCAACTCATCAATTCTATTTTTAGTCAACGGAGTTAAGTTAAAATTCATGGATAAAGTCATCTTTAAAGCTCTAAAATTACTAATATTGTGGATCATTAATAATAAAACAACAAATTTTGATTTTAGCAGCTATAGATATTGGGTCCAATGCCGTTCGTTTATTGATTGAAGAAGTTGTCATCACTGGCGCAAACGAACAATACTTTCGAAAGATATCGTTAACTCGTGTTCCTTTGCGATTAGGAGAAGATGTATTTAGCCAAGGGAAGATCACCCAAGAAAAATCGAAAAAACTAATTAAAACATTAAAAGCTTTTCGTTATTTAATGGAGGTAAACGACGTTAAACACTTTAGAGCCTGTGCTACCTCTGCAATGCGTGAAGCTGAGAATGGAAAAGACATTCGTAAACTCATTAAATCAAAGGCAAATATTGATTTAGAAATTATTAGAGGTTATGATGAAGCTGAATTAATTCTAGCCAATTTTAATACCGCTAATTTACAAAAAGACCAAACCTATCTATACATTGATGTTGGTGGGGGAAGTACAGAAGTGAGTCTTTTGAAAAACAATAAAAAGATTAAATCAAAGTCGTTTAAATTAGGAACGGTACGCTTATTAAAAGGCAAAGTAAATGCCAATATATGGGAAGAAGCGCAACAATGGGTGGAAGAGCTAGCCATAAACGATCAGGTCATAGCTATTGGTACTGGAGGAAACATCAATAGAATTTATAAAGAAAGTGTCCATAGCTTTGGTGAAAAAATAAAATATGATGAAATCAAATCCATTGTTGATCATATTGGGAGCTTCTCCTTTGAAGAACGAATCAAAAAACTTAAATTAAAGCCCGATAGAGCAGATGTCATTATCCCTGCTGGGAAAATATACTTAAGCTTTATGCGACATGTAAATGCGACTGAAATGCTGGTACCTAAAGTTGGTTTAGCCGATGGAATTATCTATAATTTATTTCAAAAACATATAAAAAATAAAACTTAAATATTTGTTATATTTTCCTAATATATATATATTTATCTTTTTAACGTCTGTATTTTTACGGATTAACGCACCAAAATAAACTATCAAACAGAATTAACATGAAGTTATACACCTTAGTATTCGGAGCTGCTTTTTTCACTGCTACTGCAATGCACGCTCAAAATGTAGGTATCAACCAAAACGCGCCTACCAATTCGCTACATGTATCTCCAATCAATGCTGGAGATGATCCATTAAGAATAGATGGTATGCAATCGTATGTATCAGGAGATACTACCTTAATGATTATCGATAACACCAACGGAATTGTAAGATATGTTGCTAAAGACGATTTAGGGGGAATGTTGGGAGATATTCTTTTCCAAAACACTACATTTATCGACAGCTTAAACACTTTTGTTACCAACAATGGTGGATCTGATACTGATGTTGATAGTGCTAGAGTTGTAGGAAACACTTTACAAATCTTCGAAAATGGTACTATGATTTCTGCTGATTTAACCAATGTAACTGGTACGACCTATGTAGGCGGTACTGGAATTGGAATTTCAGGGAATACGATTACGAATACAGCTCCTGATCAAGTGGTATCTATCACGGGAGGAGGAAGCACAACGGTAACTGGGACATATCCTAACTTTACTGTTTCTTCTACAGATAACCAAACCTTAGGTTCTACAGCTACTGACATTACATTAACCAATGGTGGAAGTGTTCCTTTTAGTACAATTAATGCTGGAGACTGGCATACTACTGGAAATGCAGGAACAAATGCTGCTACTAATTTTATTGGAACGACTGACAATATCGCTTTAATATTTAGAACGAATAACAACGAAAGAATGCGTATCTCTAACGGTGGTGCTGTTATGGTTAATACAACTACTGCTAATGGCGTTTTTACAACTGCTGCTGGTGGAACAGATAATGCTATTGTGGCCGTAGCTAATAATGGAGATGGTGTATATGGACAAACGAATTTTGCAACTAGATTTGGTATGTCTGCAAGAAACATACATGCTACTGGTACTGGATTAATTGCTTCTGGAAATAATGTAACTGGAAACTTTTTAAACTCTGGAACAGGTGGAGCCTTTACAGGAGAAGATGGTTCGTATTCTAAAGCAGCTACAGCTACAGGAACTGGTGTGATTGGTCTTGGAAACAATTTAACGACTTCCAACACTGTTCCAACAGGAACGGGTGGAGCATTTACAGGTAACGATGGAGCTTATGCTAAAGGAGTAACTGCTGGAGGTACTGGTGTAATTGGAGCAGGAAACAATGCTGCTACTTTCTATACATTTACCAACGGTGGTGGTGGTAGTTTTACTGGTACTGAAAATGGTGCTTTTGGTGTGGCTACAAATACCTCAGGAACTTCTATTGGAGTTTTAGGACAAGGAAGTCAATTTGGTATATTTGCCAATGGTAATAACGGTGCTAGTGGAACAAAATCATTTATGATTGACCACCCGTTAGATCCTGAAAATAAATTTTTAAAGCATTACAGTATGGAATCTCCTGAAGTCATCAACTTCTACAGAGGAAATGTTGTTTTAGATGCCAACGGAAATGGAACAGTTCAATTACCTGATTATTTTACTGCTATTAATACTAATTATAGTTATACCTTAACTCCAATTGGAGCGCCATCAGTAACCTACATTGCTGAAGAAATTGATCAAAATGGTACTTTCAAAATTGCAGGAGGAAACCCTAATCAAAAAATCTCTTGGTATGTTTACGCTGAAAGAAACGATGTGAATGTTCAAGATGCATTTAGTACTGCTGTTGAAGTAGAAAAAGTTGGAGACCAAAAAGGGAAATATATTAACCCATCTGCTTATGGAAAAACAAATGCTGATGCTATTTTCAAAGTAAATGAAGTTACAAATGCAGAGAAAAAATCTAGCATTGCTACAGCAACTTTAAAAGAAAAGAAATAAACTCTACTACACACATTAAACAAAAAAGCCATTCAATTTTATTGAATGGCTTTTTTGTTGTTACTCATTTAAGGATTATAATGTTTTCAATATATTTCTTCGTTTATTTTCCAACCCTCTTGCTCCCTCAGTATATAAATCCTCTAGAACCAATTTAAACTCACTTTTTAAGTCCTCGTATTCTTTACTAATCTTTTCTATTGTCCCCATTGCAAAAGCTCTTACTGCTATGGGCTGATCACTGTTGATTAATAATTCATAGCTTCGATCTAAAACGACCCCTTGATACTCTTCAGGCAACGTATAAGACTGGAAAAAACGAGCAATCATTCTGACAACAGCAACAGCCGTATCTTTTTCTAAAAATACTTTTACAAATTGATCAATATAGTCTTCCATCAAATAAGGACGTTGATCCATAATTCTTGCTAAAACCATTGAAGCTCTCAATGCTAGCTTTTGATCACTGCCTAAAAAAAGCTGAACCAACTCCTCTATCTTTACTTGATCTTGACCTATTTTCCGAACAATTAATTCTGCATTGGATTTACTAAATTCAAATAATAATTGCTCTCGAACATCCATAGTGTTTACTTTTCAAAAAGCATAATGCTTTCAATATGTGCTGTATGTGGGAATTGGTCAACTAAAGAAACTTTCTTTAATGCATACCCTGCTTGTTTTAACTCTATTGCATCACGGGCTTGTGTAGCTGGATTACAGCTAACATAAACAATTCTTTTTGCTCCAAGTCGCATTACTTTTCGCAAGGTTTTAGGAGCTATTCCTCCCCTTGGCGGATCTAAAACAATAGTTCCTATTTTCCCTTCATACTCAGGATATTCCAATAAGAACTTTCCTACATCAGCAGCATAAAAATCTACGCCCTCTATTTGATTTAAGGCAGCATTTCTTTTGGCATTTTCAATAGCTGAAGCAATAATATCTACACCAATAATTTTAGCATTTTTAGTCTTAGAAGCTAAAATTTGTCCAATTGTACCTGTACCACAAAACAAATCCATAATGACTTGATTTTCCAAATCATTATCCTCCGTTGCATAGTCCACGACCTTACTGTATAAGCGCTCAGCACTTGCTGGGTTAGTTTGAAAGAAGCTCTGCATGCTGATTTCAAATTGTAATCCTAATACACGCTCTATAATGGTTGATTTCCCCCAAGCGGTATCACTTGGACCTTTTTCTAATTTAGCACGATCGGCAACATCGTCATTAATTGTATGAATAAAACCTGCTAATCTTTTTCCTAATAGGCCTTGTAAAAACGCTACAAAAGCCATCGTATCAAATGCTTTTTTATTGATCGAACTAGTGACCAGATTAATCAACAACTCATCATCTGCAAAACTCTTTCTGACTACCAAATGTCTAAAAAACCCCTCTTTTTTTGGAGGATGCCAAGCTGGTAATCCCGTATTTTCTAAATAAACTCTTATCTCTTTTAATTTATTTTCAAATTCAGCATCAAACAATCCTGATTCTTTGTCTAAATTTTCAACTTTCCACCACGTCCCGCGATGTTTAAATCCTAAAGCAAAATCATCGTGTTCCTCATTTGTTTCAAGATCATGACGAATAACAGAAAAAGAATATTCCATCTTATTTCTGTAGTTAAAGTCACTTGGAGAAGCAATATACTCATCAAATAAGTCTCTAACATTTTTAATCTGCCCCATTTTTTCAAAAAGCGTCAACGTTGTTTCTTCTTTAAAAGCTCTCTGCTTTTCGACTGGTAATGTTAAAAATGGTGCACCTGAAATAGGTTGCTGAGGCATCTCTACTTCTTCAGGAGAACGTTTAATGACTTTTTTCAATCTCGTTTCAGCATGTTTTTTTCGCTTTTTCGTAATCGTAACCTCTACCGTTTGACCAGGAATACTGTTGGCTACAAAAACAACAAAGTTCCCTTGCTCTGTAGCTACTCGGCTAATTCCCTTTCCACCAAAAGCCATATCATCAATAGCCAACTCTAACGTTTCTCCTTTTTTAATATTCATCCTAAACCTTTTAAATCGATCGTTTAAACAAAAACAAAAATACCTAAAACTAAACCAATAATAATTAATACGATATTTTTAATTTTTTCTTTCTGATTATGATATTCTTCGAAAACTAATAATGTGGTAACATGGATCAACATTCCTGTAGTGACAGCTAAAAGAATTGACGATAGATCATTAACGATATCTGTATTATCTATACTCAATCCTATTATTCCACCTATTGGTGACATACTCGCAAAAAGTATAAACAACCAAATTATTGTAGATTTTTTTAACTGAGACTGAATTAAAAACAACATTAAAACAACAGCTACAGGTATTTTATGCCCTATAATAGCCCAGAATAACACCGTCGAAAACCCTTCCGTTGCATGTACAACACTATGACTATGTCCATGTCCTGCATGTAAATCAGCAGTATCTATAATAAATAATGGAATTCCCTCAATTAAAGAATGTACACATAATCCAAAAAACATAGATACTAATGTTTTATTAATCGAATAGTGTTTCTCTTCTCCATGCTGATGAACATGGCCATGCTCTATTCCCTTGGAAAACAATTCTAAAAATATTTGAAATACAAAACCTAATAAAAGATAGGCTCCAATATTGGATACATGACTGTGAAATACCTCAGGCAAGATATGTACGCAAATCAAACTTAAAACAAAGGCAACGCCAACAGTTGTTAAATAATGTTTTATTCCTCTAAATAAATCTTGAAAAATATAGGTAACCACTCCAGTTGCCATAACAACTAAAAACAAAGCCAATATAATACTCCAGTTACTCATCTATCAATCTTTTATAAAAAGACTGCAAATTTAACTAAAAAAGAGAACTTATGAATGAGAATAAATAGCTTAATATCAAATCTTAGTGGAAAGCCCAATAGAATAAAGTATTTATCTCAAAAAAAGTTTATAAAATCGTAACTTTTAGACCGAAGAAAACGCCTTGAATTGATCGAAATAGGATTTAACGCTAATTATTAACGTTTTTTTTCAAGATTCTGCACGCTACATCTAAGGATATGTTTATTTTTGCAGTCTTGATTTGAAAAATAGTCGAGTATAAATAACATAGAAATGGATAGAAATACAATAACAGGTTTATTACTAATTGGGGCAATTCTTTTTGGTTTTTCCTATTTTAACCAACAACAACAAGCTGAACAAATAGCTGAACAACAGGAACAAGCTGCAAAAGTTCAAAAAGACTCAGTTGTAACAGCTGTAAAACCGGTAACAGAGCCTACTGAATCAACTCCAATAACAAGCCTAAAATCTGACACAGCATTTTTAGCTTCTGTTCCAGAAGCCATCAAAGCCGATTCTAATTTATTGAAGCAATATATTGATAGTGTAGAAAATTTTAACCGCTCTGTAGCTGAAGCTGCTCAACAGCAAAAATTAGAGGGGGAATACGGAATCTTTTACCCTGCTGCCAAAGGAGCGCAAGAATACACTACACTAGAAAATGATAAACTGATTGTAACTTTCAACAACAAAGGAGGAAGAATAGCGCATGTAAAATTAAAAGAATACCAAAGCTATAAAGACTATATCAAAGATGAAAGCACAATTGAACCGCTATTATTATTTGAAGAAAGAACATCAAACCAATCGCTAACATTAACGAATAAAGGTGCGAAAATAGAAACTAAAAATTTGGTTTTCCAAGGGACTGTTGATAAAGGAGATGATACACAAGTACTAACATATATTGCTCCAACAGCAGATGCTAACAAGTATTTACAGTACACTTATACCATTAAAAATGGAAGCTATGATGTTGACTTTCAAATTAACTATGTCAATCTTCAAACTGATATCAACCTCGCTGAGACAGAATTAAATTGGCAGATAGCAGGTTTAACAATGGAAAAACTAGCTTCTGATCAAAGAAGAATGTCTTGCGTAATGTGGCGTTATGATGACGAAAAAAGAGATTATATTCGAGAAATGTCTTCTAGTGAACACGAGTTGGAAGCCAATACCAACTGGGTTGCATTTAAACATAAGTTTTTTACAACAGGATTAATTATTGATGCTAAAAACATTACCAAAGGAACCCTAGCGCAAAACCAATTAGAGGGGGAAGATTATACAGTAGATTATAAAGCCAATTTGACTTTACCAGCTCAACCAGTTGTTGATTTAAAATTCTTCTTCGGACCTAATGAGTACGATTTATTAAAAAGCTATGACAATGGTATGGGGAATATTATTGATCATGGATGGGGAGTATTTGGTTTAGTGAACAAATGGTTGATTCGTCCTATTTTTAATATTCTAAATGGTTCTGCTTTAAACTTAGGTTTAATTATCTTATTGGTCACACTAATTGTAAAAATCTTAATCATGCCATTGACGTATAAAAACTATATGTCTTCGGCTAAAATGAGAGTTTTAAAACCTGAAATCGAAGAAATCAACGAGCGTATGAAAGATGCTGATGCTATGACACGTCAGCAGGAAGTATCGAAACTGTATTCGCAAACTGGAGTCAATCCAATGGCAGGATGTTTACCTATGTTAATCCAAATGCCTATTGTTATTGCAGCATTACGTTTCTTCCCTTCTAGTATTGATTTAAGACATGCGAAATTCTTATGGGCAGAAGATTTAAGTTCTTATGAGTCGGTATTAAACTTAGGATTTGATATTCCATTCTATGGAGCTCATGTCAGTTTATTTGCTCTATTGATGGCAGTTTCTACATTCTTATATACGAAAATGAATAGTGGGAACATGGCTACGCCTCAACAACCAGGTATGCCAAACATGAACTTTATCATGTACTTAATGCCGTTTATGATGTTGTTCTTCTTTAACTCTTACTCTTCTGGTTTAAGTTTCTACTATTTATGTGGTAACGTGATGAATATTGGAATCATGTGGGGAATCAAAAAATTCTTAATTGATGAAGATAAAATTAAAGCCAAATTAGCTGAGAATAAAAAGAAGCCTAAGAAGAAGTCTAAATTCCAACAACGAATGGATGACTTAGTTAAACAGCAACAAGAACAAGCTGCTAAGAGAAAGTAAAACCTTCTCTATGAACCTATCAAAGCTTCACTTTATTACACAACCTCTACCCCACCTTTCCAATGCTGAATTAGTAGAAGAAGTTTGTAAAGCAGGTGTTCGGTTGGTGCAGCTAAGAATCAAAGATGCTTCTGAAGAGACTATTTATGAAGAAGCTAAAGCGGTTCAGGCAGTTTGTAAAAAATTCAAGGCTACTTTTATTCTTAACGACTATGTTTCCATAGCTCAGGCATTAAAAGTGGATGGTGTTCACTTAGGTAAAAATGACCTCTCTCCTATCAAAGCAAGAGAATTATTAGGCAAACACACCATCATAGGTGGTACAGCCAACTCCATTCAAGATATGCAGCGGTTAATTGATGCCTCAGTAGATTATATTGGCTTGGGCCCCTATAAACATACCGAAACCAAGAAAAACTTAAGTCCTTTATTGGGGATAGAAGGCTATAAAAATAGCATTAAACATTTTGAAAATAAAGCCCTTCCTCCTGTATATGCTATTGGAGGAATTGAAACCAAAGATATTTCTGTACTCCTGCAAACTGGTGTTTATGGTATTGCCCTTTCTGGTTTGATTGCTAAATCCAAGGCTATTCCTACCACTGTTTCAGAAGTACTTTCTCAACTATCTTAATGATTTGTTAAATGTCGGCTACCGTTTTTATTTAGTTCTACATTTGGACTCAAATAATAAACAACGATGAAAAGATTTAACTTACTAATAGCAGCTTTGATAGGGGCAACGAGCTTTGTTTCTGCTCAAACTGCTCAACACAACTACAATGTTGGAATTCAACTAGGTTCTATCCATTATGATGGAGACTTAGGAGGTGAATTTTATAAATTCGATGACATTCATGGAGCAATTGGAATTACTGCTTCAAAATACATTTCTCCTTTGGTTGATATCGGCGGTAGTTTTAAACACGGTATGATTGACCGTTCTACTTTTGAGACTTCAATTTACGACTTTAATTTCTTCTTAAAGTTTAAAGCGAACAATGGTAAATTATTAAAAGAAGATGCTAAAATTGCCCCTTACATCTTTGCTGGTCTGGGAGATGCCATTTCAAAAACCAAAGACCTAACAACCAATACTACTGCTAAAGCTGTAGTTGATTTTAATTTCCCTTTAGGAATTGGATTTAATATTCCTTTGAATGAAAGATGGAATGCGAATATTGAGTCACATTATAACTATTCATTTAGTGATGCATACGACAACAATACTTCCATGGAGTTTGGTGATCAATTCTTATACAACACTGTAGGTTTATCTTACAATTTTGCATTTGGAAAAGATACTGATGGAGACGGTATTACTGATAAAAAAGACGCTTGTCCTACTGTTGCAGGTTTAGCCAAGTTCAACGGGTGTCCTGATTCAGACAACGATGGAATAGTTGATGCTGATGATGCTTGTCCTAAAACAGCTGGATTAGCCCAATTTAACGGATGCCCAGACACAGATGGAGACGGTGTTAAAGATGCAGAAGATAAATGCCCTAACATAAAAGGATTGGCAACTTTAAATGGATGTCCAGATGCTGATGGAGATGGAATTACAGATGCTGAAGATGCTTGTCCTAAAGTTGCTGGTGAACTTAAATTTAACGGTTGTTTAGATACCGATTTTGATGGAATTGGAGATCACCAAGATAAATGCCCAGATGTAAAAGGTGTTGCCGAAATGAATGGTTGTCCATTACCTGATTCAGATAAAGATGGAATTGCAGATAAATATGATAAATGTCCAAAAATCGCTGGAATAAAAGCAAACAACGGTTGCCCAGAAATTAAAGAGGAAGCTAAAGCAACAATGCAACGTGCTAAAGAAGGTTTATTCTTTAATTCAGGTTCAGCAAAAATCAAAACAACTTCATACAGAGTATTAAATGATGTGTATACCATCTTAAATGAAAACCCTACTTATAAACTGGATATTGAAGGTCATACAGACAGCTCAGGTGATGCTGCTAAAAACCTACAATTATCTAAAGACAGAGCACATGCCGCTGAACAGTACTTGATCAAAAAAGGAATTGCTGCAGAACGTTTACGTGCTGAGGGGTATGGAATTACCAAACCAATTGCTGATAACAATACACCAGAAGGGAAAGCGAAAAACAGAAGAGTAGAATTTACCATTCATTTTTAAGCCCTTTATTATTTTTAGTTTATCAAAAGTCCTGCTTTTTTAAGTAGGACTTTTTTTTATGTTTAGCCTATCATTATAAAAGAATCCAAACTCCTGATTTGGTTGACCCCTCTCTTTTAATAACCCCTAATTTCTTTAATTTATCAATATTGTATTCCACTCCTCTTCGTGTTAAACCAGTGGCTTCCTCCATCTCTTTTGCTGTAACTTGTGGATTACTGGTTATCAATCTCAAAATAATTTCTTCCACAGTTTCTTCCACAGTTTCTTCCACAGTTTCTTCCACAGTTTCTTCCACAGTGCTAATCTTTAATGGTATGATTGTTTTAAAAACATCATTTTCTATAAATTTTGGCTGAGCACCAATGGTATAAAGTGGTGTAAAACGAAAAACTTTACGCACACCTGACCCCAACTCATCGACCCAACCAATTTCCTTGAAAAAACGAGCGATCATAGGATTTTTAGGATAAGGAGTAAAATTGGAGGGGTCAATATTTCCATATCCCCGTGGTTTGTTCCAATTCTCAGTTGTTACGTTATTTTCTTCTATAATAATTTTTGCAGGAAAACCACTTGCATACTCTCTGTGAATCAACATATTTCCTACTACTTCTCTAAAAATGTGATCTCTGAGACTAATCCTTTGGCTACCTTCTTGATGGAATTTATTCGGTAAATGTTTAGCTACAAAATCCATTAATGCCTCATAACTTTCCAATAAATTCAATCGAATATCATTACGATCATCATAACGGTCTTTATTTTCAACTCGAACAATGGCATCGGTCTTATGATGAGATAAAGCACTTAAAACCACATGATCTTTTCCTAATAATAAAATTGCTGCAAGTGTATACCCCTCCTTACCAGTTTGTATGTCATGTTTATATAACCCTGCCGATTTTAATAAATTTTCATTACTTAATTCAATCCAGGGATGATTGGGTTTTTGATTTCGAACTAAAGCTCTTACCTTATCAAAAAGCGATGGTTTAAAATCATCTATTGTAGCAAATGGAAAAACTTGATTTTCAGTATAACTGTTTTGTTTTCTTAAATAGAGTTGTGAAACAAGTGTTGCATTATTGGTGATGTTAAAGTCTCCATCTTCATTTCTATCAAATATTTTTCCAGCTGTACTATGTACGTGTGAACTTTCTGGCACATAAATAACAATCAACTTTTTCCCTTTGATATTGACGACTTCTGGCGTTAGATAATAAGGAGGGGTTAATTTTTGAGGATTATTAGAATTAACAACGACTGTATCTAATATTCCTTGCAGCGCATCTTTATGAACTCCTGTAATTTCTTTCCTATCATTTACCCCCAATACTAAATAACCACCTTTCCTATTCAGAAAAGCACAAATAGATTCAAAAGCATCTTTATTGAGCTTTTGTTGAGCAGTTTTAAATTCGACAGTAATTCCTTCTCCTTTTCTAAGAATTTTTTTGAGTAATGCTTGGGGGGTCATCAAAGCAAAGTAAAAAACTTTAAGTATAAATCAAAACAAATGAAGCTAGTTATTAGCTAATACTTTAGTCTTCAATACTTTCACTCAGTAGCATAAGAATGCTATTTTTTTCACCTTTGAAAAATAAGGAATCTAAATAAATCGTAATTTTGTGAATAGACAATCAACACAAACAATCATGGAAAGTTTTGAAAAAGAAATTGAAGTAAGGTGGGCCGATGTAGATCAAAACCGCCATGTCCGTCACTCTGCTTATTACGACTATGGTGCGCATATCCGAATCCGTTATTTTAATACTTTAGGTTATGATGCGAAGCGTTTTGAGGATTTAAATCTCGGTCCAATTATCTTTAGAGAGGAATGTTCTTTTATTCGTGAATTAAGTCCTGATGATACCATAACAATTAACTTATTGAGTGGTCCAAGCAAAGCAGACGGTTCAAAATGGTGTCTATACCACGAGATCTTTAATTCTAAAGGTGAAAAAAGTGCCCATATTAAATTAGAAGGTGCTTGGATTGATTTATCAAAAAGGAAACTAACCACTCCTCCATTAGAACTAGCTCAAGCCATGCAAAATCTTCCTAAAGGAGCTGATTTTGTTTATGGGAAAAAATAAGTCTCCCTTTGAAATTTCACACCAAAATAACCGCACAATTTGAATGTTCACTTGAACGTGCATTTAAGACGCCCATGTTATGCGATGTCGCCAAAGTACATACAGGTTATCTGATTATGCCTAAAGTTACCCATACAACTGATGATGCCAATTGGGGACAAATAGGTTCGAGTAAAAAAGTTTATGTTGCACCCTCTCTTTCTCAAAAAGGCGGTTTTGCTTCAATGGACAGTGTACTGGAACGGATAGAAAATGAGTATTGGAAAATTAAAGTCGATCATTTCCAGTCTTGGATGCTTGGGTTTACAGCTTTTGTAGGCGAATGGAGAACAACAGCAATCACTGACGAAAAGGTGCTCGTGGAATATTCATATACCTTATATGCTAAAAATCCTTTCTTATATCCACTTAACTGGCTGTTTACCCATACATTTTGGAGGGTATATATGAGGAGAGTGTTAGAGAATATCAGAACAATGGCTTATACAGATGAACCTTATTTGTTTAAATAACTTCATAAAACAATGAATCTAAAACACCTCTTTCTTTTATGTACTTGCTTTTTCGTTCTATCTTGCTCAGAAAACGAAATTCAAACTTTAAAAAGCCCCGAAAATTATATGATGGAATTTGACCTGACTAAAACTTCAATGAACACGCCTTATCCCCAATTACTAAAAACAGTTTCGATTAATGCCATTAAATTGGGAGATTTTGATTACCCAGAATCAGCAATAACACAACAATGGCTAGGTACTGAACCTGCAACTCCACAACAAATTAAAGCCACAGAAAAAAGGTTAGGTATCCAACTCCCTAAAGCTTACATTGACTTTATAACTACGACCAACGGTTTTCAAGCTACATCTAGCGTCTACCCTACTTTTCACCCTATCGAACAAATTGACTATATGTACAATATCGATCCATTTCAAGTTGATCTTTGGCTTCAAGAGGGAACTGAAGATATTGGTAAAAAATTACAACGTAGTCTTCTTGTTGCTGGAATTGGCGAAGAACAATATTTCTTATTAATTCCACCACTTGCTGAGGAACCATGGGAATATTGGTCTTTTGCAGCTTGGTATCCTGGTGAAGTTCCACACAGTAGTTTTAAAGCTTTTTGGCTGGAGGTTAATCATTTTATTATTACTAGTAATAACTAAATTCTAATCCTATACTACCCTAAAATTTTGTTATTTTTTCTAATAAAATTGGTCACTTCAAAATCCAATCGTATATTTGCGATAAGAAATGAAAAGAAGTTTAGAACATATCGAATATGATGCCGATACAGATGCTATAGCTAAATATGCTAAAGCACTGGCTCATCCTACTCGTATTGCAATCTTAAAACATCTTGAAAATCAAACATGTTGCTTTACTGGCGATTTGGTTGATGTTTTTCCATTAGCTCAATCTACCGTTTCACAACACCTCAAAGAATTAAAAAACGCTGGTCTAATTCAAGGAGAATTAAATCCACCAAAAATTAAATACTGTATCAACCAAGAAAACTGGAAAACTGCAAAAACGTTGTTTGAGCAATTTTTTAAATAATATTTTTTTACATAAATCAATCGTTTATTTACGATTAACAATTAACACTATGAAACAAATAAAAATTTTAGGAACTGGATGCCCAAAGTGTAAAACGATGACCAACATTGTAGAGGAAGTTGTAGCCGAACACCAACTTAAAGCTGACATTGAAAAAGTAGAAGACATTATGAAAATCATGGAATACAATGTACTGTCTACTCCTGCTTTAGTGATTGATGGTCAAATTACAATTAAAGGACGTGTTCCATCTAAACAGGAAGTGTTAACGCTTTTAAAATAGTACAAATGAACTACCAGGTAAACGCCTCATCAACAGCAAAAGATGCTGCTTCTTTTACAATAAAAGGGGGAAACACTGAATTTGGAATCACTCCAGAAGATGCTGAAACACTTCCTAATCCTGCTGAATTATTTTTAGGTTCTCTTTCTGCTTGTATGCTTAAAAATGTTGAACGCTTTTCACAAATGATGCACTTCAAGTATTCTAAAGCTACCATAACCATTGAAGCTAAGCGAACAGAAAAGCCGCCACAGTTAGAAAACATAAAATATCGGCTGACCATTTATAACGATGATGCTAAACTAAACCTCCCATTACTGAAAAAGAATTTGGAACGGTTTGGAACGATTTACAATACCATCAAATTAGCAACATCTATAACTGGAGAAATAAACCAAGAATTATATGTTTGACTGGATACAACATATAGCAGATTGGTTGGTCTATCGAGTGTTTAACTTAGATCCAGAGCAACATTTAGCGCAAGCCTTAAACTTTTTTATTTATGACAGTGCCAAAATTCTCTTGCTCTTATTTGGGATTATTTTCTTGATGGGCATCATTAACAGCTACTTCCCTATTGATAAGGTTAGAAACTTTTTATCACGCAATAAACTTTATGGTTTAGAGTACCTCATGGCCAGTTTATTTGGTGTGGTTACTCCTTTTTGTTCTTGTTCTTCTGTTCCCTTATTTATTGGCTTTGTAAAAGGAGGAATTCCCTTAGGAGTTACTTTTGCTTTTTTAATCACTTCTCCATTAGTGAATGAAGTAGCCATTGGACTATTTGTAGGGTTATTTGGTCTAAAAACCACTGTTATCTATGTGATTAGTGGAATTGTATTGGGAACGATTTCAGGAATTATTCTTCAAAAATTAAATCTAGAACGTTTTCTAACTCCTTGGGTAAAGGATGTGATTGCTAATGCTCAACAAGAACAAGAAGCTTACAAAGATGAACAACCAACCTTTAAACAGCGTTTACCAATTATTTGGAGCGAAGCGCTTACCATTATTAAAGGAGTTTTACCTTATGTGATTATCGGAATTGCTATTGGCGGTTTAATGCATGGTTATATTCCTGAAGGTTTCTTTGAACAATACATGGATAAGAATAATTTATTTGCCGTTCCTGTAGCGACAATTCTAGCTGTTCCCATGTATTCGAATGCATCTGGAATCTTACCTATTGTACAAGTTTTAGTTGCCAAAGGAATTCCTCTTGGAACGGCCATTGCTTTTATGATGGGCGTGATTGGACTTTCTCTTCCCGAAGCGATGTTGCTAAAAAAAGTCATGACTCTAAAACTCATTGCCATCTTCTTTGGAGTGGTTACCCTCTGTATCATAATCTCAGGCTATATATTTAATCTAATTTTATAAAAAATCAAATCAATGAAAACTATTCAAATCTTTACAGCTATCATTTTAAGTTTAACGCTTTTCTCTTGTGGGAACTCTCCAAAAGAGACAGCAAAAGCATCTACAGTTATCGATGCCAATATCTCTAAAATTGAAGTCTTGGATTTCCATTCTACACATCGTTGTATGACCTGTAATGCGATTGAAGCCAATACAAAATATACCTTAGACACTTATTTTGCTGATGAATTAAAAACGGATCAAATTTCCTTTGCGACCATTAACATTGACGAACCTGAAAACGAAGCCATTACCGAAAAGTTTGAAGCTTATGGTACTTCTTTGTTTCTTAACGTTATTCACAACGGTTCGGAAACGTTGATTGATTTAACTGATTTTGCTTTTGCTAAAGGCAACGAAAAAGAAGTTTTTTCCAATGAATTAAAAACAAGATTAGAAGAAGAATTAAACAAACTATAAATGGAAGTTTTACAAAGTTTGATCGATAGTTATAACATTCCTGTTTTAACAGCTTTTATCTTGGGTTTGATGACCGCTATTAGCCCTTGCCCTTTGGCTACCAACATCACAGCGACTGCTTTTATTGCAAAGAATATTTCTAGTAAACGGAAAGTCTTTTTAAGTGGTCTGCTCTATTCTTTGGGACGTGCATTTAGTTATACCACCATTGGTTTAGTGCTTTATTTTGGAGCAAGTAAATTTCAAATTGCGCGTTTTTTTAACCAAAATGGAGAAAAATATTTAGGGCCTCTACTCATCATTATTGGATTGATTATGCTAAATGTTATACGGCTTAACTTTCTACAAAAATCCAATTTTCAAGAAAAGCTTTCCGATAAGTTTAAGGACCAAGGATTGTTAGGCTCGTTTTTGATTGGGATGGTGTTTGCTTTGGCATTTTGCCCATACAGTGGCGCATTGTTTTTTGGAATGCTAATTCCTACCACCATTGCGTCTGCTGATGGCTTATACCTCCCCATTGTTTTTGCATTTGGAACTGGATTACCTGTTTTACTGTTCACTTACCTCCTCGCCTTTACTGCTGATAAAGTTGGGTTCTTTTACAATAAGATCACCAAAATTGAAAAAGTAATGCGCTATATCGCTGGTGTTGTTTTTATCTTGACTGGAGTGTATTATTTGTATATTTTTCTGGTTTAGCGTATAAAACCAACCCTAAAATCGAACTTTTTTTACTTTTTTGAAAAAAAATAATTTTTCTTAAAAAATCATTAAAAAGTGTCTGTTTCTTATAGAAATAGATACTTTTTTGTTTTAACACATTTTTAAACCACTGATTTTAAGACGTTTGCGACATGTTAATTTTCTTTAAGGAAAAATAGGTATAAAAACCAACTTATTTAGTTGTATTTACGTATTTTACTTATTAACACTTGTTTTAAATAGACTAGCACAGTTTTTTAAATGTGTATTTTTGGTAGTTTTGTGGTGGAATTAATTGGAATAGAATACATCATTCTGTTAATATACATAATTAGAAAGAACCTATTCGAGACAATACTTTAAATAAAAATCAGATAGTTTTTCATATGAAAAGAAAAGTTTTAATCATTAAAGGATATAGTAAAGATAAGATTGAACTAACTAATGATAGACAAATTCTAGAATTGTACACAAAGTTTTTTGCCTCAAACGCTGGTGGTGTATATGATAAAAAATCAGAAATATTAACACTTGAAGAACCAACACTTGAAGAACTAAAGAAATATGATACAGAACTTAATGATTTAGATTCTTTAATAGTAGTTCTACTTGGACATGGGGCAAATAAAGAAGGAAAACAAGTCTTTCAGCTTAAAAAAGATTTGTTTATTCAACCAGGTAAACTGACATACGAAGTTGAAAAAAAATTATTTATAGTGGAAAGTTGCCGAAATATTATTGACTTTAATATCAATATTGAAGATTTAAATGAGTTAATTCCTAAATTTAGACATGGTGGTGTAATTAGTATGCCAAAAACTAAAGAACAAGCAAAAGATCTTTACAATAATTTTTTGATGGAATTAGATTCTGAAATAACATATGTATTTTCATCAAATATAGGTGAGTCCGCATACAATTATTATTTTATTCATTATCTAATAAAAGTTTCAAGGGAGTTACATGAGCACTCTCAAAATTATATACATACCATAAAAGATATTTTTGATAAAACAACAAATGAGGTTATAAAATTAACAGGAGGAAAGCAAACCCCAATTATTCAAGGGCCTGCAAATTTTCCTTTTGTTGTATCGATAATTTAAATAAAATTGCATAATAATGTAAAAACTCATAATCTATATTATTTAATTTGAGAGTTCTACCTAATAAAACAAAAAAGAAAGATTACAAATGATAAAAACCGAATTTGGAAATTTTGATGGGAATAAATGGGAAAGTGTATCCCAATTGTGTTTTAAAAATAATTTTAGAGAAGAATCATATCAAGAAATTAAAGCAACTCCAGGAGATTTTGGCATAGAAGGCTTTACACGAACAGGGAAAGTATTTCAATGTTATTGCCCAAATGAACATTATGCTACGAATGAGTTATATGAAAACCACCGAGATAAAATTACAAAAGATCTAAAGAAATTAAAAGTCTATGAATCACAACTAAAGAAAATTTTAGGTACAACGAAAATAAAAAAGTGGTATTTTGTTACACCAACATATGCGAAAAACGACATTGTACAACATTGCACTAAGAAGAAAGAAGAAGTAAAAAGTTGGAATTTATCAATTATTGATAATGAAGATTTTGATGTAATTTTTGAAGATATCAACTTCTTACACCCATTTCTTATAACTGCAATTGAAAACTCTAATATAAAAATTGACGTTAAGCCTGATTTTAAATTAGATACTTCGGAAAAATTAAAATGGAAAGGCTCTCAAATTCCTCTGATTGAAAACTCACAATCTAAAAATGCTCACAGAATTAACAAATCATCAGCTTCTTTTGAAGTTAAGCTTGACAAATTAGTTGATTTAAACGTTCAAAACTTTCTTGAAGGAAACAGTATTTTAATCAAATGGAAAGAAGATTACCCTTTAGATTATGAGAAGTTTCTTAATATAACAAGTGCTATTGAATCGGAAGTTGAAGAAAGGTGTATAACAAACAATAAAGAGCCAAGTGAGTTATATGATGAATTCAGAAGTCTATTAAAAAAAGAGTTTCAAAACTCTTTTCAAAACCTTGCACCTCAAATGATCTCTAAACTTACCAATTGGACATTAGCAGATTGGATATTTAGATGCCCAATAAATTTTGAATAATTATGGAATTATATGCAAAAAAAATTACATTTTTAAAAAAGCCTATATCAATTCCTCCTGAATATAGACCGTCATATTCTATTGCTTTAATTGTACTAATTCTAAAAACATGTTGTCAAGGCTCTAAATCTAGTCTTTTAAAACTTCATTTGATTAATTGGGCATTGAAGAGTACCGAAAATAAAGAATCTTTAAGAAAGTTTATTTTAAGTAGCTATACAGAAACCTCAAAGACATGGGGAATAGAACCAAGTTTGAATAGAGCTTTAAATTATTCAGTCCACGAAGGAATTTGTGCAATTATTAATGGAAAATATGAACTTCAAGAAAAAGGTGAAAAATTCTACGAAAAAATAATTGCAGACACAGAATACCTTGAAGAAGAAATAAAGTTTTTGAATTTCTTGGGTAAAAGAAAGATTACTGACAATCGAATTGATTCGATTTATAAAAAATGGAAAAACCAAAATGCTTAAAATAAACAACATAAAAATCGAAGTAAACACCAACAATGGTCTTTTTGGTGCTTTTCATAAATTTTCAACAGGATTAAATATTATTAGAGGAAATAATACTAGTGGAAAAAGTAGCTTATTTCAGGCAATTGTATATGCATTAGGCTTTGAAGAATTAATAGGTGGGAGATTTGAGAAAACTATGCAATCTGTTTTAAAAGACCAAGTCGAATACCCTAAAACTAAATTTCATAGCGTTTTACAATCATTTGTTTTACTTGAAATCGAAAATTCAAACGGAGATATAATAACTATTCGTAGATTCGTTCAAAACTCAAACAGAAAATCTCAGTTAGTTGATATCTATTTTGGCAGTTTTATAACAAACAACAATTTAGAAAGCCACCCAATGTATATCCACGATAATGGAGGAGCTTCTGATGAGAATTATGGTTTTCATTTATATCTAGAGGAGTTTCTTAATTGGCGTCTACCTAGAGTTATCACTAACAAGGGTGACTCAAGAAAAATATACATTCAGCAAATTGCATCTAGTTTTATAATTGAACAAAAATCAGGTTGGTCTGATTTTTTTGCTACAATGCCTAATTATGGATTAAATAATAAAGAAGCCAGAGTAACAGAATTTATCTTGGATATGGATGTCTATGGAAATAGAATGAAAAAACAAGAATTAAATATTACTAAACGAATTCTTGAAAATGATTGGTTAAATCTCTCTAAAAGATTTGATAGATTTTCTGAGAAAGGTGGAGGTAAATTAGTTGGTTTAAGCCATAATCCAGAAATTATAAATGATATTAATTCTGTAAACATTCTACTATCAAAAGGAGAAGCTAATTATTCGATTTCTAGTTTTCTTAATTTAACAATCTCAGAACTTGAATCATTGGAAAATATTAAAACAGCTACTGTTAAGGAAAAAGTAAAAGACAATGAATCTCTAATTGAAAAGATTGAAGAAGAATTAAATCAAGCAAGTTTTGAAGTTGAAATGATTTCAAGTGAACTAACATTTGACAAACAAAAGTTAAGTAACTTTAATAATCAATTAGACAATTTAAATGAAGATTTAAGAAAAAACAAAGGAGCATTGAAAGTGCAAAAAATGGGAGCTGAAATAAACCTAAAAGTATCGGAAAACAACTGTCCTTCTTGTAATCAGCTAATTAATGATTCTTTACTACCTCTTTCAATAAAACAAGTACCAATGAGGTTAGATGATAATATTAATTTTTTATCTGCTCAAATAAAGATGTTACAAGTAAACATTGAAAGTTTGGAAACTAAAATTACGACAAAAGACAAAAAAATAAAGACTCTTAGAGGTATTCAAAACACATATAGAAGTCAAATTAGAGATATAAGAAAAGAATTAATTTCAGATGAAAGACTTCCCTCAATTATAGATATAGAAAACCGACTAAACCTTAAAAAGAAAGTTGATTTTTATACTAAATACCTAGCAGATTTCGACAACCTAATTGAAGAATTAGAAAGTTTGTCAAAAAAATGGAAAAAGCTTTTAGAGGAACAGGAAAAACTTAAAGGAGATACTTTCTCGCCTACAGACAAAATTAAATTGAATTCTTTATCTGGTCATTTTAAATCTTTATTAAGTACGTTCAATTATAGCAGTAAAACTATAAATGATATTGCTATTTCAGATGATAATTATTTGCCATTAGCAAAGAAACCTAATGATGATTTATATTATAATATTCGTTTTGATTCCTCTGCTAGTGATTTTGTGAGAAGTATTTGGGCTTTCACTTGTAGCTTATACAAAACTTCAATAGAACAAAAAGGAAATCATCCTAGCCTCTTAATGTTCGATGAACCAAAACAACAAGATATGTCTATTAATGACTTTACCAGTTTTTTGAATGAATTATCAACTTATGATAATGCTCAAACATTATTATTTGCCTCATTTGAAAATTCAGATGAGACATTTAAAAAAGCAACAAATAATTTAAAGTTTAATTTGAACTATATTGAAGAGAAACTAATAAAACCAGTTGAATAAACACTAGCTTAGCTACAACATAATGACTTTTGGACAACTCTAAAATAAAGAAAACATATACAATAATTACAATTTTATTGATTTGCATCACATCAAATCAGTTTTCCATATAAAATTCAAGTTGAATAACAGGCACAAAGAACATACGTAATACTTCACAGCACTATGCACTACTGATACACAAACCATTATTCGTTTTATACATTTTAAAATAACCCACCAACAATGAGCAAGTTTATAACAGGAAAAGCATTAGAAACAGCCATTTACGATATTATATGGGATACAAAAGAAACATTATTAATTGTATCTCCTTTTATAAAGTTAGATGACTATTTTAAAGAGTTATTTGATAAACATGAAAACAATCCGAATATTCACTTACTAATCGTATTTGGAAAAAACGAAAATGAAGTCAGTAGAAGTATGAGTGAAGACGACTTTGATTACTTTAAAAAGTTTCTTAATGTTAGTATTGTCTATGCTTCTAACCTACATGCAAAATATTATGGTAATGAAACCAAGGGGATAATTACTTCAATTAATTTATATGACTATTCCTTTAAAAACAACATTGAATTTGGAGTCTACTCTGAACAAGGTTTATTAGATCGATTTAAAACCTCTGCTGATGTTGATGCTTGGAATGAGTGTAAAAAAATTGCAGAAACAAATGAAGTTGTTTTTATCAAAAGACCTGTTTATCAAACTAAAAAGTTTATCGTTAACCTGGGAAAAAACTATGTTAAATCAGATGTTATTTATGATTCCACAGAGCAATTCTATAAGAATAGAAGAAATAGAGAATCCTCTGATAAAAGACTAAATGACTTTCCAACAACTTTAGAACTAGGATCAACTGTTAAAGCACGTCCAAAGCGAATAGTCGAGGAAGAAGCGCCTAAAAAAGAAGTTAAAAAAGAATACAAACGAAAAAACTACCATTCTAACACTGGTTATTGCATCAGAACTGGAATAGAAATTCCATACAACCCTTATTCCCCATTATCTTATGATGCATGGCAAGTATGGGTTCAATTCGAAGACTACGATTTCCCTGAACAATATTGTCATAGAACAGGAAAACGTTCTTATGGAAAAACTTCAATGCGAAAGCCAGAACTAAGTGCTTGGTAATAGTTTATATACGCTTAACTGCTCCCCCAACCTACCGAATAAACGCCAAAAGCTACCACTTATAAAATAACCCCAACTGCTTCAGGTAAAATCGTTGGATTTCCATACTTTAATGCTTTGTAAATACCGAACTTATGAACATTAAAATAACCAACTTTTTTATTGCGATTGCTATTGGAGCACTTATTGGGTGTACTTCAGAATCGAGTTCTACCAAAGTACCTGTGAAAGCAGAGCAGAAAGTTGAACGCGTTTTGTTTCAGGAGTCTCCAATGGATTCTGTTTATCAAGCTCTTCGTCCTACAGTGGAACGGTTTACTGTTGATGCTAAACAGACGCAAACCATTACCAGTAAAAATGGAATTGAAGTCCTTATTCCATCTAACTCATTTATTGATGGTTTTGGAAATCCAATCGAGGGAAAAATAGCACTTGAAATCCTTGATGCCAACAGCTTAACTGATTTTGTAACGTGTAACCTACAAACACTATCGAATAATCAAACTTTAGAATCTGCTGGAATGCTTTATATTGATGCTAAACACAATGGGAAATCATTGCGCTTAGCTGACGGTCAAAAACTATCGATTACCATGCCTATGATCAATCAAGGAGGGGGATTTCAAATGTTTTCTGGGAAATATGATCCAGATGGAAACATCAATTGGGAAATAGACCAAAGCGCTAATAAAAATTACCTGGTCCCTTTTCCTGAAGATTTTTTATATGAACACTATTGGTATGGAAGGTGGAGTGAAGAAGGTGCTCATTGGCATAATTCTTTAGACTCTATAAAATACAACCCTAAAAATAAAAACTATAAAAATACATTGATTCAAACAAGAGAGTTTAGAGCTAGAATATGGCAACTCTATCATGCAACTCACCTTATTAGTTCCTTAAAAAACAAAGGCCTGACTTGGGATGATTATGCTAAGATAAAGTTAGATGATCAATTATTTGACCTCTATTTTTCCAATTTAGATCTAAACATTGAAGTACTAGACTCAATGGCCAATTCAATTGTCAATGAGTATATCAAAAAACCTGAATTTATAGCATGGGTAAATTCTGAGGAAGATGAAAACCACTATAATTTTTGGTGGGTTAAACGTTATGTGAATGAGAAAAACCAAACATATATAGACTTCGGTTCAGACGGAGCAAAAGGAAATGTCCCTCAATTTAAAGATTATGGGGTAGATTTATTGTCTGACCATGCTTATGATAAGCTCATAGCTAAAGGTGTTCGTCCAGACGAAGCCATAACGATGATTAACATTGAAAAGGAAAGAGCTCAATTTATTGCTCAAGAAGAAAAAGCGAGAGCATTGAGAGCAAAGAAAGAGAAAATGCAAAAGTTTGTTCAAGAAACAGTATTTAGTACTTCTGAATTAGGCTGGATTAACTGCGACCGATTTTTAAATGATCCCAATGCTGGAAAAGCTGAAATGTTAGTTGCAATAGAAGGAGAGACAGCAATCGATTATGTTGACTGCTCCTTAATTATTCCCTCGCTTAAGGTTAAGTTGAGCGCCTATCCACATGAAAGTGGTAACTATACTTTTACAAAAAAAGAGGGGATGTATACCAACTTACCGCTTGGACAGAAAGCCATCATAGTTGGTGTAGCTTTGCAAGATAACAAATGCTATTTTGCATCTGAAGAAATTAGTATTAAAGACGGTTTATCCATTTCGTTAAAAATGACTCCAACAGAAAAAGACTTATTGAAAAACCAATTAGATGAATTACTTTCGCCTAATACTTAAAAAACATTAAGGATTAACACCTCTTTTTAATTAACTACAAATGAGTGATACAATAGACAACATTAGGCCAGAAGAAAAGGTATATAAAGATCGATTCTTTGGGGTAGCAACATTTCTGGGCGGTCCTTTAGTGGCTGGATATCTATTTGCAGAGAATTTTAAAGTCTTTGGACAAAGTGAACTGGTAAAACCTACTTGGATCATTACCATTCTGAGTACTTTCGTCATTTTTGGAATATCCTTTCTAATTCCAGAGGACATTAATTTCCCTAACCAAATTATTCCTATTGGCTATTCAATCATTGCGGTTTCGCTCTTTAAAAAATACCAAGAACAACAAGTCAATGCACACCTCAACAAAGGAGGCATGCTCTACAGTTGGTGGAGAGTAATTGGGATTTCTATAGTAGGGATGTTAATTACATTAGCAATAGTGTTTACTACTGTATATGCTTTTGAAGCTGTTCAACAACAAAATATAGTTACCAAATCATACGGAGCAAGTGTTAAAAATGAAATTGATTTCGATAGTGTTAATATCTCCGAACAGGAAATTGATGAATTAGCGCAAGCTTTTTATGCCATTGGTTTTTTCGATCAGGAATATCCTCAATATTTATACATTTCAAAAACTCATAATAAATATGAAATCTTTATTTCTGCTGCAGAGGGTATAACAAATGATAAAGAGGCCATTCAATGGTATTCGGAATACAGAACACTTTTAAATAATGAGTTCCCACAACACGATATTGAATTTAAGTTAGTTGTCAATTATTTGGATAATGTTGTCAAAGTAATTAAATAAAGTGCCTGCTTGTGCTTAAAAATACCCACACAACAATTAACACAATATTCAACAAAATGTATTAATACCTACTCTGAAAATGTAAGATTTTCACTTCCAAAACAACAAATATTGAGTGTAAACGTTAAACGACTGGACATTACAAAAGAAGACTTAATGACAATTGCTAAGGATAATAACATCAAAAAAGGAGAGCATATCATTAAGGAGATTAATACGACAATAAAATCGTGGCCTAACTATGCAGATGAGGCTGGATTACGACAGGATTTAAAAACGTTTATTCACCAAAATCTAAATACTTTCTAAACGATGAAGCTAAAAGGAACGATGACTACAAACTCCTCAATAAGCAATAGTGCATTACCTTTTTAAAACTCTACCAGAAATGATTAGGATAATTCCAATCAACCAAGTATAATAGCCCCATAAAAGGACAGAACTGTGTTCGAATAAAAACAACCAACTAAAGCTAGAAGTTATGGCTAATGCAGCTAGGCTAAATAGCTTTAGGTTATTGCGTTCAAAGAAATAGCCTACTATTAGACCAACAACCCAAAAATTAACTAAAGCGGTAAATAAAAAGCCAAAATATGCAGGAATAGCATCAATAAAAGCCAGCTCTGAAAAATGTAAGGCCGTCACTTCCCAACCTGCCAACTTTACCCCTAACGATACTTGTAAAACAGGTAAAAAGAAAGACAGCAAGTAAATTGCGACTCCAGCGATAAAAAGATATGTTGGTTTAAAGAATTTCATTTGTGCTACTAATGTAAGAATATTTCGTTGGAAATATGCATGGCTTCTTGAAAAGCTTCAGCATCAAGATGATGGTCAATATTGTTTTTATTCAAATAAGCTAAAATGTTTTCAGTAGGCATATTCCCTGTTAAATCATCTTTTGCCATTGGACAACCTCCATAACCTTTTATTGCGCCATCAAAACGGACACAACCACTTTTAACGGCTGCATCTACCTTTTCTTCCCAAGTATCTGGAGTGGTATGTAAATGCGCTCCTATATTGACTTCGGGAAACTCTGGTACTAACTTATTAAACAACATGGTAATCGTATCTGGATTTGAAGCTCCAATAGTATCGGATAAAGCCAAATTCTTAATCCCATAATCATGCATTAGACGTTCTGCCCAATGCGCAACGATATGTGCGCTCCACTCATCTCCATAAGGATTTCCAAATGCCATAGAAAAGTAGGTCATCATCTTTTTATTGTGCTTAACACATAAGTTTTGAACTTCTTCTAAACGTTGCAATGATTCCTGTATCGTTGAGTTGATGTTCCGTTGCTGAAACGTCTCCGAGATCGAAAAAGGAAAGCCTAAATACGTTACTTCATCAAATTGTACTGCATCTTCTGCTCCTCGTTTATTGGCCACAATCGTCAATAGCTTAGAACTTGAATCTTTAAAATTAATTTTTTGAAGCACCTCTTTGGTATCACGCATCTGAGGAATTGCTTTAGGGGATACAAAACTTCCAACATCTACGACATCAAAACCTACTTTTAAAATCGAATTGATGTATTTAACCTTTAAATCCGTTGGAATAAAATCTTTTATCCCTTGCATGGCATCCCTTGGGCATTCCGTTACGTGTATCATTTTCCGTGTGTAGTTTGTGTGTTTTAAGACCCTAAAGTTAAGTAAATTATTTACTAAAATTTCTTAATTTTTCACATTATAATCACTTCGAGTGGATTCAGTAAAAAAACGCCTAGTCTTAGTTCTCGATACAAATTTTGCTCATTTCAATCGCTAAATTCACTCGAACTGACTATACTTAATTATAAGGGGCAATGAGTTTTTTATATCGAAAAGTAATCCTCAAGCTCCTTATTTAACTTACTTTCTCTACTAATTAAACAAAATATCTATTTCTTTTTGTAAATCATCAACACTCATCGCTTTTGGGGATAAACTTATTTGACCTTGTTCTCCTAACGTCATTTTTTGGTAAGCAAAACTTCCAGACTTCTTATCCTTGGAAATATTATAAGCCAATACATATACCACCTCTCCTTTGGGAAGATCGGAAAACTTTACATCATCTTCAGGAGAATAAGCATAACCTGGTAAAATGGACTTAATGTCTTTAAAAATGATCCGTGTTGAATAAGGGGCTTTTCCCTCTACTTTTACAATTAAATCGACTTTCTGTTTAACATCATAAAAGCGGTCACAATTAATAAAGCCCATTTGATTGGTTTTCATTAAATAGCCATCTACTTCTGCATAATATCCTTCTTCTCCTTCATATTCCCCTTCGAAATCGCCTTCTAGGTTTTCTACTTGTTCTTCAAAAACATTTTCGCCTGCTTTGATATAGCGATTTTCAGCTTGTTTATTCAACTCCCAATTGATTAAACCACTGCGTTTCTTTCCATCAAATGAACGCATGCCTTTTTTCTCTTTATCCGCATTATTGGGAAAGAAAATTTGAATGGGTTGATCCGACTTTAAACTCAATACCTCATCTTTATATTTTACCTCAATAAAAACCATGCCTCCTGTTTCTATAATTCGATCATAATTAGCGGTAGTTAAGCCCGAGAATAGAATATCATTGATGGTATAATATTCACACAACAGCACTTCTACTTTATCTGAACTTTTAAAGGTATGACCTCTAAAACAATTGGGAGGAAACTTCACCAACGTCCCTTGATTCCCAGTTATAATTCCTCCATAAGCAGGATACAATTCATATTCATGGCAAGTATTGGAAATGGTTGAACTTTCACTATGAGGATAATAATCGAGGTAATAAGGATCCTTTTCTACAACTACAGAAATAACTCCTTTACGTTTGGTAAACGCTTTATAACTTGCATTTGTTCCACATTGCCCATTGGTGAGATGATCAAAATAATCGATATTAAAACTCGTGTAACGTGCAGCAATTCGTTTACGATGTAAGTATGTGGCGACACTATCTGCTCGAAACCCTGATAATTTAAACTGGTGGTCTTTGGATAACTTTTTACGCTCTTCTTTTGACAATAAATGTAATTCTAATTCTTGCCCAGGGGCTAATTCGTCCCAAGCTTCATTGATTGCTGCTTTTACCGTTTCGTTTAAATTCTTTTTAAAATAATCAAATGATAAATAGACCTCTTCTCTAGGGGAAGCATTTTTTTGTCCATAAATAAACAACACCGAAAAAAACGACAAAGCAACAATAAATATTCTCATAAAAACACAACTAAAAAATGAACAGTAGTTCAGTAACGAGAACATTGATCCCTAAGTTTCAAATTGTTAATAACTTACTTTATCTCAGCAATGATAACACCAAAACCTCCATCGGTTTGCTCCCATTTTTTAGCAGGTAAATACATCCTAGAAACAAAACCGTCTAAATACAATGCATTTTGACAACCCTGATTCTTAAAGTAGCTGGCAAAATCATAAAAATTAATGCGTTCTTTTGAAATGGCAAACAATAGATTTCCATTCGGCAATACTCCTACTCCATTTCGCACAAATAAACTGGTGGAACCTTGATTGAATTTGGGATGTAATTTGCCATCAATAACCAACATGGGACCTGATTGGGTTGCATAAAGAACGTCTTTGGTTAACGTTAATTCTTTGGTTGGAACCACTCGAGCTTTGTTGTTCTTTTCTATTAAAAATACGCCATTGGGCTGCATATAAAAGTTTCCATACGCCTCTTGTGTTTGATCAGTTGATTTAATCACTTTCCCATTTTCGATATACAGTCCTTGTGGAGATTGATCTTTCAAGTACATTCCGCCATTCATGGCAAATAACAACTCCTTTCCTTCTTTTTTCAAATGGTGTTTTAAATCCCCTGCGTTACTATAAGGCTTTCCCTCTTTATTTTTATGAAAAAATTGTAGTGTCGTTTCGGATAAGTTGACTTCGTGACTGATGATACGAGGGGTGTCTCTAGTTGTATCCACATTTAATTGAGTAGCACTAATCAATAGTAACACCAATAACAAACCAACGAATACAATTCTTTTTATCATCAGGTTAAAGATAAAAAAACCAGAAAAGAAAATTCCTTTCTGGTTTAAAATTAACAAACAATTATGATGAAAAATCGAAGTACTTACTTAACCGTTAGTGGATATTCTTCCGTCGGATTTAACGGGCAGAAATATACATATTCGCCTTTTGTCAATTTTACTTTATTGGAAGAAGCTACCTTTCCTTTTTTGACCATTTCTTTAACATAAGCTGCTTTGATATGATGCGCTTCGTCAGTCATTCCTTTAGGAGCAATCACAAAACCGACTTCGTGATCTACATTTTTATTCTCGATATCAAAAATATAGGTTCCCTCTTCTAAAGTTAATGCTTGGATCGTAAATGCTCCCTTTGTCTGATCCAAATGTATTGTTGGTACATCCTGGGCAACAATCGAATTCAATAGCCATCCCATAGCTATTATCATACTTAATACTATTCCTTTTTTCATAGTTCTATTTTTTGGGTGTTATTGATTATGCGTTGACTGATTCTAATGCTGGGGCTAGAGGAAAGTCAATTTCGAAACCTGCTAAATTGTGTATAAAATTACTGATGACCTTATCTCCTATTACAATTACTACATCGATCATATTTGCTTCGGTATATCCTGCTTCAAAAAACAAGTTTTTGGCTTCTTCAGTTGCCCTTCCTCTGTTACTGATCGTCGACAAGGTAAAAACTGCTAAAGCATGTAATTTTTCATTGAAAGTTGCAGTTCCACCACGAACTTCCAAAACTTGATCTTCAGACAAACCGTTCATTTTACCAATTAACGTGTGTGCAGATTGACAATAACGACAACCGTTATATTCACTAACGACCAAATTAACGATTTCTCGTTCTTTTGCAGATAGGGTTGATTTTCTGTTTTGTAAAGCTAAATAATCGGCTAATGCGGTATCGTTTTTTGCGTAATACGCATATAAATTAGGAACAAATCCTAAGCCCTTTTCTAGGTTATCAAAAATTGTTTGATTGCTTGCAGATACTTCTCCTCTGCTAGGAACATTAAATTTTGCCATTTTTTCTACTGTTTTAAATTAACAGTACAAAGATGAGCAGGAATTCCCGTTAAGTTATTGGCTATTTTCCCCTAAGAGTTGGTCATTTTTCCCTCTCTACACTTTTTCCTTAAATGCTCGCGGTGCTACCCCCTCCATTTTCTTAAAAAAGCGACTAAATGTTTGAATATCTTTGAAACCAATTTCATAAGCCACCTCTTTTATCGTATAATCAGTAAACCTCAACAAACGTCTGGCCTCTAACATTCTTCGTTCCTGAATATATTGTAAAGGTGATTTATTCGCATACTTTTTAAACAGGTTAGCAATTGTTTTGGGAGATTTATAAAGTAACTCGGCATATTCAACAACCGTGTGTTTTTCTTTAAAATGTTGTTCCACCAAAAAGTTAAACTCTCGGACAAGATCTACTTTGTTATTCTCTGGTAATTGGGTAAGATGGTTCGCTTTATAAATTCTCGTACATAAAATCAAAAAACGTTTTAACATCATTTGCAACATTTCTAATTGTAGGTTATCAACCGATTGCATTTCGAGCAAAAACATCTTCCATAACGTCTCTATTTTTTCCAATTCGAGTCCATCCAGTTGTATTACTGGTAATTGATTCGCTCCAAAAAACAGCAATCCTTTACAACTGACTTCACTATCATGATCTATGATGCAATAAAAAGCACGGTTAAATCGAATCATCTTTACCTCTGAAACAGCTATTGGAACAACCTGGTGAAACTCTGTAAGAAAAACAACTTCATTTTTATGAAAGCAATGTCTAACATTATCAATTTCAATAATTGAATTATCATTTTCGAACCACAATAAAGTTAAACCACTTTCTAGTTTTTCCTTAAGGATATGGCAATTCTGATTACTTGTGATTTCATCAACATTTAAATACTCGCCTAAAGCCCCTTCATATACCATAATCGTCTTTTTGTATTCAGTCTGGATTTAGTTTGAAAACTGACAACTTTAGATTAAAACAAAGTAACTTAAGCCAACAATTTTCTTTTAGGATACAAATCCCAAATAACAGCTACTAAAACAAGGAGATATTCTAATAAAACTAACCAAGGGATTTCATTCACTTCACCTATTTCACGATAAGCTGTATAACTCAAAATAATGGCTCCTGACCAAACTATAGGAAAACGATAGTTGGTAAATACTGCAAATGCTAATAAATAAATTGCATACCAAGGGTGAACAATTGAAGCCAATGAATAATAAATGAGCAATGCCCATACTATTAATTTGAAAACCTGAACTATTTTTTTCTTTCTGATATTTAATGCAATTAGTAATAAAACACTTCCTAGCACAACCATAGGTGTATATTTTCCTATTACATGAATTGTATTATAGCCCACATTCCAATAGCCGATTTCTCTTAACACATAATAAAGCGATGCATTAAACTCAAATGTTTTGAAATATAAACGAATACTTGAACCAAATGTCTCTAGCAAATCTATTCCTAAAAACGGAACAAATAGTAAAACAACAGCAACTCCGATGGTCGTATAAAACACTACTAATTTTTTAAACGGGATCTTCAATAAAAACAAAGGCAAAAACAATAGTGGGACTAACTTGGTTGTTACCGCCAACGCATAAACTACACCTGCTAAAAGCGTTCTATTTTTCAGTAACTGATAGACGGCAAACAGCACCCAAAAGATGGTTACTCCTTCAAAGTGAATATTCTGAGTGAGTTCAATAATAACTAATGGATTAAATGCATAGAGGAAGACTTGGTCTTCTGGGAGCTCAAACAACTTTAATAAAGCAACGAATAGGTATAGAGCCCCAACTTCGAATAGGAGAATAAAAAATCTTAAGAAATAGATATTGAGTTGAAGATCATTCCCTGCTAACCAGCTAGAAACCGTAAAAACCAATTGGTTAAATGGTGGATAAACAGAATAATAATCTTTAGAGTTCATTCCACCTGGAAAAGTTTTGGTAGCACCTTCTAAGACTTTTTCTTTTAGGTAATGATGGTTTTCTGTATCCTGAAAAACAAAAGCATTGGGTTGATATTCAAAAGGGTTCGTTCCATTAACAATCATATTCCCATCCCAAACAAAGCGGAAATAATCATCAGATAAATTAGGGGTTGTAAAAAACAGAAGCCCTCTTAAACCTATTGCAATGAGTAGCATTTGCTTCACCGACCATTTATTTTCAAATAATCGCGTTTTAATTGCGGGAATAAACCATAAACCATATAAAATAAAAAGTCCTCCAAAACATCCAATTAATGCCCATTCCATATCTCTGGTTACAGCATAGCCTAGGTAGACGACCAATAAAGAGAAGATTGCTCCCCAAATAATTAGCTGTTTATTTTGTAAGATTTTTTGCATTGGTATTTATTCGTTGTTTTTTCCGTTTTTACCTTACAATTGATTTGAATTATTTATTGGAATCGTAAAGATATTAATTGTGTTTTCTTTGTTCAATTATTCTTGATAGTTTTCATTATCTTTTGTCTTGAAACAAAAGAAACAAAAATTCAAGACTGCATCTTCTTTTTCTAAATCTAAAATATTATCGCGCTAAAGAGCTAAAAACTCGCTGCGCTCAAACACTACGCTCTTTGTAACGCTCTATAATATTTAGATTTTACGAAAAATAAGCTGATGTCGATTTAACCTGAATTTAAGCATTTATTGATTTAATATCTTCGAAATTGGGTTTAATTTTTTTTCATCGAAAAGAATGCTTTAAAGACAATAGCAAGGTATAAGAAAAACCGCAAACAACCATAACTAAAAACAAAAGCATACTTAAATTACCCGATTGATAAGAAAGTGTAATCCCCAATATTGCATAGGCAATCACCCCTAAATCTATGAATAGTAAAGGAGAGATAAAGGTTTTTGCATATTGTTTAATCGACCATTTTTCTTCTGTTGATTTTAAATTATATTTAGGTGTTCTTACAAACGGAGACTTAATCCCTAAATACCCTTCTAATACTGCAATAAAATTATAGGTTGTTAACCCTAACATTGTGGTTAAAAACACTGGGAAGAAAATTATAAATTTCAAGAATTCTACAGCGGTATTTTTATCTTCATCTTTAGTGGCAATAAAATACATAAAACCTAAGAAAAAGGTATTGATTAAGAAGAACCCAAAGTATGGATAATAGCTGGCATATCTAGGATCCTCCATTCCGATTTTAACTAATGGTACACTCAGTACAATCAATCCAGCAATAACGATATAAACGGAACTATTCATTAAATGAAAAACAGCCGTAAACTTGGTCCATAAACTTAAATCTGAACTACTTAAAACCTTACCCAAATTCTTTCTAGTACATTCAGCTGCCCCTTTTGACCATCTAAATTGTTGGTTCTTTAGTCCTGCCATATCTATTGGCAGCTCAGCTGGAACCACAACTTTTTCGATGTATTTAAAAACCCAACCTTTTAATTGTGCACGATAACTTAAATCCAAATCTTCTGTAAGCGTATCTGCTGACCAACCTCCTGCATCTTCAATACATTTTTTACGCCAAATTCCGGCTGTACCATTAAAATTAATAAAGTGTTTTCCTTTATTTCTACCGACTTGCTCTACTCTAAAATGTGCATTTAATGCAAAAGCCTGGAGACGGGTTAGCAAAGAATAATTTTGATTCAAATGCCCCCAACGGGTCTGTACTACTCCAATTTTTTCATTTTTTACAAAAGGAAAAATGGTCTTCATCAAAAAGTCAGAATCTGGAACAAAATCAGCATCAAAAATTGCGATGAATTCTCCCTTGCATTGTTTTAGCCCATAATCTAAAGCTCCAGCCTTAAAGCCTTTTCGATCTTCTCTCCTAATGTATTGAATATCGACTCCTTTCGTTTGCCACTCTGCAACTTTATTTGCAATAATAACTACTGTTTCATCATTTGAATCGTCTAAAACTTGTATTTCTAATTTATCTGAAGGGTAATTAAACTGGCAAACAGCATCTATTAAACGCTCTATCACATACATCTCGTTATAAACAGGCAATTGCACCGTAATTTTAGGATAATTGTTTTCCAATAAAATGGAAAGATTCCCTTGTTTTTTAGGTTTAGACTTACTTCTTAAATAAAGTATTGTTAGGTAAAACGCAACGACACTGTATAAAAAAATAAACAGCAAAAAGAGAAAGTACAAACCAAAAACTAAATATGCCATTAGATCTCTTTAACTGCTTTAATTTGTTGCATGACTTTGATTCCATCAATAGCCGCAGAAACGATACCACCTGCATAACCAGCACCTTCTCCACATGGGTATAAACCTTGTACTTGAGGATGTTGTAAAAGCTCTTTGTCTCTCGGAATTCTAACAGGAGATGATGTCCGTGATTCTGTAGCGTGTAATACTGCTTCATTGGTCATATACCCTTTCATCTTTCTTCCAAAATCTTTTAAGCCCTCTCTAAGTGATTTTGTAATAAATGGAGGAAATACCTTATCTAATTCTACGGACACAACTCCAGGATGGTACGATGTTTTAGGTAGATCTTTTGAACGTTTTCCTTTGATAAAATCCATCAAACGTTGAGCAGGAACCTGTTGTGTCTTTCCAGCCAACTCCCACGCTCTTTTTTCTATGCTTTTTTGAAAATACATCCCTGCCAAAGCCCCATATTTATGAAATTGGGGAATATCTTCTAACCTTACTTCTGTTACAATCCCTGAATTAGAGTATGGATTATTTCGCTTACTAGGAGACCAACCATTGGTCACCACTTCCTCTTCACCTGTAGCACAAGGAGCAATAATACCACCAGGACACATACAAAATGAATACACTCCTCTATCTTCGACTTGGCTCACTAAACTATAAGAAGCAGGAGGTAAAAAATCACCACGATCCTGAGTTTTATATTGAATTTGATCAATTAATTGTTGGGTGTGTTCTATTCGAACACCTAAAGCAAACGATTTAAATTCTAGCCCTATCTTTTTATCGTGTAAAAGCGAATAAATATCACGTGCAGAATGTCCTGTTGCCAATACCAAATGTTCTACTTCAACAACCTCTTTTTCATTGATGGTAATCCCTCTTAAACGATTTCCTTCTACGTGAATATCCGTCATTTTACTTTCAAAATGAATTTCTCCTCCTTTAGCGATAATCGTTTCTCGAATATTCTCGATCAATTTGGGTAATTTATTCGTTCCAATATGTGGATGAGCATCAACCATAATGGTTTGAGGAGCACCATGGATCACTAAAGTTTTTAACACTTCTTGAACACTTCCCCTTTTTTTGGAACGCGTATACAATTTCCCATCAGAATAAGTTCCTGCTCCACCTTCTCCATAACAATAGTTGGACTCGGTATTTACTTTCCCTTCTTTATTAATGGCTGCCAAATCTCTTCGGCGTGTTTTGACATCTTTACCACGTTCAAAAACTATGGGTTTAACTCCAATTTTTAATGCTTCTAATGCAGCAAACAAACCGGCAGGGCCACTTCCAACAATATGTACAACTGTCGATGCTTCTGTGACATCTAAATAATTGTTTTCAAAAATAACAGGTTCAAATTTCTCTTGGATATACACCCCTAATTTCAACTGATAAAAAACAGGAAATTTTCTAGCATCAATAGAGCGTTTAAGTAGTTCTATGTGTTGAATCTCTGATGACTTTATCCCTAATTCATAAGCCACTTTTTGCTTTAAGATATCGGGATCTGCTGCTTCTTTGGGTAATACTCTTATTTGTAGTTCTCGCATTACAACTGTTACAATTTTATTTTCGATGCTAAACGTTTAGATGGAGCTTCTACTACCAAATAAAAGATCCACGCGCCAAAGATAGAAAATAAGATTGCACCAATTAACAATAAATAGCTTTGAATTGACGATGTTGGGCAAAATGGGAGTAAAAAGTAAATAAACTTCCCTCCTAATTCTCCATGGGTTAAATAAACAGAGTATGATATTTTCCCTAAGAAATCTGAGCTTTTCGTTTTAATGTGCATACCAACAATAATAAAAAGTGTTAGTAAGCAAATTCCAGCAATAATTCCACCTTTAAAGAAGAGGATAGCCCCAAAAAACACAACGACCCAAAAGAAAAAAGAGGCTTTGGTAATTTTATTTAATTGGACCAAAGCTCCAACTATTCCCATTCCAAAAATAGGAGTATAAGCCACTAAAAAACCATCGTATCCTAAAAAAGGAAATAAAGCCATACTCCCCAGTGCTATTGTTCTAATCAAATCTTTTTGATGAAAAAACAAGGGAAAAGTAAAGGCAATTAATAAATAATATTGAAACTCTATCGCTAAGGTCCAGTAAACATCATTAAACCAATGTTCCTCAGAAAAAGGAATGAAATACCCCAGGTGCAAAGCGATTCTTTTCCATTCTAGCACAATGTCGTTTCCTAAATATACCGCAAAGCCTATACCTGACAATAAAACCCAAAGCATTGACAATAAATAAGGCGGTTCTATTCTGGTTATTCTCTTCAATAAAAACTTCCCTATTTTGGGAATGGTATAATTGTGTTTCACCATTGAATAAGGAATCACAAATCCAGAGATCACAAAAAATAAATGTACACCATATTGACCAAAATGCCCTATTTTATAGATCCAATCATCTTCCGACAAAAGTGTTCCATGAATACTTTGGTGATGTGTAAAATGAAAAAAAGCAACTAATAAAGCTGCTACTCCTCTTAAAAAATCTATGGACGTATAATAGGTTCTCATTCTTATCCTTCAAATGTAAATGAAAGGGTCCACATTTTCGTCCGTAATCGATCAATAGGAGTTGAGAACTGTGTATTTTCCTGTATCAAAACATTTTTTAACCCCGTTGACAACTTTAGTTCTATACCAAATTTAAAATATTCTAAAAATAAATCAATTCCTCCTCCTACTTCAAACCCATAATCTGGTTTGGTAATTTTCACAATTTGATCTTTTAAAGAGGCATTTGAATTTTTCACATCCTTATTTGATGCCATATCTAGTCCAAAACGGCCACCTGCCAAACAATAAGCTGCAAAGTTTTTGATACGCTCTGTTCTAAATTTCATAACCAGAGGAAAATCTAAAAAAGTCGATTCTACTTTTTTATTCCATTGTACAGAAGAATCTCCCTGATAAGCATAGGTATAAGCTAAATTTCTTTCTTGAAATGATAGCGTAGGCAAAAATCGAATTTTAAACGTAGGAGAAACATCTAATGAAGAGACTATCCCTAAGTTAAATCCTGGTCTTCTTTCTACATCTAGTACCAATAACGAATCTCGTTCAAAATCTTCTAAAACATCTCTATCCAAATAGAAATCACTGGAATTATAGCCTAACGCAAAACCAAAGTGAAAGGCTCTTTTATCAAAGTCTCTAAGGTTCATCATCTGAACCTGTTGTGCCAATGTATACATTGCACAAAAAGAAACAAGTAATAGCAGTACCCCTTTTTTCATTTGATTTTAAAATTCCTATTCACAAAGAAACGATTTTATTGGCTTTATAGTATATCTCTTTGAATTTTTTATTTCATTAGATTTAATAAACAGTTAACAACTTAGCCCTCTTTTTTTCATTGTTTTTTCGTATTTTAGCTACATAAGTTGAAAAACTTTATATATAAACAACAAATACAACCTAATGAAACTGCTTAAAGGCCTTGCTGTTTTAAGTGTGATAGCTTTATTGCTAATCAGCTTTAAACCTGTCCCCCTACCTACCAAACATGTATGCACAAGTACTTGGGGATTTTATGGTCATAAACGTATCAACCGTATGGCTACTTTTAGTTTGCCTCCCGAGTTATTTAGTTTCTACAAAAAAAACATTGAATACGTAACAGAGCATGCCGTTGATCCTGACAAAAGAAGATATGCTGCAAAAGGAGAAGCGGAACGGCATTATATTGATATTGATCATTATGTTAAACCTGGAGAAGACCCTTTTTTAGTAATGCCTAGAAAATGGGAAGATGCTGTTGAAAAATTTGGAGAAGACACCTTAAAAGCCTACGGAATAGTTCCTTGGCATTTAGAAGTTATGGTCAAACGGTTGACCAAAGCTTTTAAAACTAAAAACTTACATCGAATTTTACAATATTCTGCCGAACTCGGGCATTATGTTGGTGACGCTCATGTTCCTTTACATACTACTGAAAATTACAATGGTCAACTAACTGGTCAGAAGGGTATTCATGGTTTTTGGGAATCTAGAATCCCTGAAATCTCTGCCAATGATTATGATTACCTAATCGGTCGTTGCGCCTATATCGCTGACCCACTCGATAAAGCCTGGGAAATTGTAAAAGAAAGTAGTCAAGCTGTAGATTCAGTACTTACTTTTGAAAAAGAATTGACAGCTAGATGGCCTGCAGACCAAAAATATAGTTATGAACATCGTGGACAAGTGATGATGAAAGTATACAGCAAAGAATTTTCAATGGAATACCAACGAATGTTAGGAGACATGCAAGAGCGAAGAATGAGGGGTTCTATCTATGTCACTGCTTCATTTTGGTATACAGCTTGGGTAAATGCTGGTCAACCAGACTTAAGTGACCTCAACGGTGACATTTCTGAAGATATGAAAAAAGAAATGGAGAAAAACGATAAGTATTTTAAGCAAGGAAAAGCCGTTGGTAGAGATTTTGAAAATTAGAACTTTCAATTGAGCATAATACTTTTTGTGCTTATATCATTATTTAAATACACTGGGGTGTTACACACAATAAGTATTTATTAGATAATATAATTTTTACGAATATAATTTGTCGATAATCAAACTCGATTTAATTCAAAATATTCTCAAATATTATTAAAAGTAGGGTATAAAACAGCCACAGATCTTAGCAAATGTTTTTAAATTGGAAGAGATTTCAGTTTGCTTAACGTTTTTTTCGCCAAATCAACTTTTTCAGGGAACAATTCTTTTCCTTTAATATCTTTGGCAATACTAGAAACTCTTTCCTTTGTCGTTTTAGACATAGAAAGAACTTTCGTTGCTTTTAATATTTGTTTTTTACGTTCCATCTTAAGTTTATCCACTGGTGTTCTAGTTAGAACACCATAAAATTAGTTTATTTTTTCTTAAAAATCAAGATTCCAGTATACTCATTTTTAGGAGTATATTCTACTAAAGTTGGGGGGTCTCCATTTATATAGCCAAAAAAGATGTATTCTTTACTTAATTCAAAGAAGTTCCTATCGACATAATATCTGTAAGTTTTAATTCGTCTATTAAAATTCTTACAAACATCACCACAATTCTTTGTGCAGTTAACTTCACATAGCTGTTTAAAGTCATCAGCGCTATCACTACCTTGAACCCAAATAGCAGCGTTTTCATTTTCTTTGAAAAATTTTGACACAGTATTTAAAACTGTACTGAAAACTTTTCTCATATCCCCATTATTGCTATTGATATCGTCAAAAATATTGCCATTTTCTTCATTGTAATCACCAAATCCTAAATTATAAACTGTTTTCCCATCTATTTCAGTGATAGGGGTATATTCTATAGCCTTGATAATTGACCTTTCTCCTTTGCTTTCAAATAAGTATTGGATTTTTCTAGTGTCAGAATCAACTAATTGAGTTTTATAAGCTGGTATGTTGTTCAATATCTTTCTACTTAATTTACAAAGTTAGTTTTTTTCTAATAGTCACTAACAAATGTATATAGTTGCTAAACATAATTATAAATCTATCATGTATTCAATTCTAATTTAGTAAAGTCACAGGATATTTCATAGTCTTTACACTTTTTTTATCATTAAGAAAAATCGTTATTATTAACCACATCTAATATTCCAAAACCTACTCTTCCTCATCCTTAGAAAAGGCTGATGGAAACAAATTCACTCCTCTTTTTTCAGCTATTTTCATTAAAAAAGGAATCAATAACGATGAACCAGGTATTAAAAAAAAGGGTACGCCTATCCCCACCATTTTCAATAAATCATAGACCTGTTGTTTAAGTTCCTCTTCTTCTTCTTGCTCAACTTTTCCTTCTCTTAAAAATTTTACTAGAATTTTAGAAGCTTCTTTTGTTTCTTTCGCTTCTGTTCCCATATTATGTAAGAACAAGCGCATGGCCTTAGACGCTTTTTTACTGTTTTCGCCAAGTTTACGGGCAAATTCCTTAGCTCCCCTCTTCTCCAGAAGGTGTAGCTCCTCTTTTGATAAATCAGCTTTGTCTTTCATTGGCTCATCCTATTTTATAAGGCCCAAGCATATCTTTAATCGGATAATTTTCATCACAGAATTATAAATCTGTTGACGATAGGCTTCATTGACTTGCATTTCAGCTAGAATTTCATGTACATCCTGTTCCTCCTCTACTGGCATTAATAACATATCACAACCTGCTAAGGTTGCCTTAACTCCCGAGTGTTCTATATTACTTACCCCACCCATATTCATCGCATCTGTAATCACTAACCCTTTAAACCCTAATTCACTTTTTAGCAAATCTGTTACAATAGGTTTTGAACAAGTCGAAGGAAGATCATTTGTCGTATACTTTTTATTATTTTTCACTGCTATATGTGCTACCATAATAGAGAGCACCCCATTTTCTATAATTGGCTTATAATTGTCTACCTCTTTCATTTCTCCATCAATATAAACCAACTTTTTATGCGTATCCCCTACCACATAACCATGGCCAGGGAAATGTTTAGCTGTAGCTACAATACCATTTTGTTGAGTGGTAGTGATGAATTGATTCGAAAATAGCGTCACAGTATCTCTATTCAGTCCAAAGCTACGATTACTTACTGTTTGATTCGGTGAAGCATCAATCACTGGAGCAAAATTTTGGGTAATCCCAATTTGTTTTAAGTCTTTGGATATGGTATTGGTCACTTTCTCCACTTCTTCAAGTGTTTGAATTTGATTCGTTTTGGGAACAGGTGTCGATTCTTTGATTTTGTATCGAATTAATGTCGGCTCAGCATCTGCACTGTATATTGGCAATAAGATATGGTGAGCGTTACAGATACTATCGAATTGTTTTCTATAATTGGTAAAACTTGTAACGGTACCGTTCAGCAATAAGATCCCACCAACATATCCTTTCTTAGCCAATTCCACAACGTGTTCTGTTGGCTTACCATGCTTTCCTAATGATGGAACAATCATTTGTCCTACTCTTAGTGTATCCGATAAATTATTAAAAACGGTTTCTGTTTTTGTTCTCAATTCCTGATTATCTGAATAAAAATCTTTTAAGGTAAACGTTTGTGCATGACTTCCAAGTACAGTAAAAACAATTAATATAACTCCTAATAATTTCATAATTTTCTTTTGGGCAAACCGTTATTACGGACAGGCTATCCGCTATATCTTCTTAGTTAGTTCTCGATACCGCTCTATTTTTCCAAAATAAAACGACTCGAACACACTAAAAAGGATGCCACTCCTATCCTTTTTGCAATCAAATAAACAACTTTTAATCATACCAAAGCAATGAGACAGAAATAGTATGCAACATTCAAATGTTAACAGCCTTTAAAGCTATCGTTAATAACTTTGTGGATAAGCTCTAAAATGAATTCGTAAAAAAAGACGTTCAACGGCTATTTTTGTAGTTACAAAATGCGAGAGATATGCTATCAACATTATTTGGGAGGAAAAAACTGACGGAAGATAAGATTGCAAATATATTTGTAAATACTTTATTGAATACAGTAGACAATAGTTTTGCTGATATTGCGACTTCTATCATGGTAGATCCTGAATTTGTTCGCCAACCTCAAATCGACACTACTGACTCTGATAAGTTTTTAATGATTATTGTTGCGGGTAATTTCAATTACCTTTCTCGCTATTTTTCTGCATTAGAAGAAAGTGTTTTAAAATCTAAAATAACAGCAAAGTTTGCAACTGTTTTTGGGTTAACTTTTGATGAAATGAAAAAGATCATCAATGATTATCAAGATTTTATTTATCGTGTTAATCACCCCTCAAAAAACACGTTGTATGGAATGTCTAAGGCAGTCTTTTTTAAATATAAGTTAGGCCAATATCAAGATGAATATTTTGCTCAATTAAATGCTCCTAACCCACTTTTCTTAAAAAGAATGGATGGCATTATGGAGAACTATGTTTGGAACTGGAGTACTTTTTTAGATAAATATAAATACCAGTTTCAATCTATCTAACTGTATGGATAATGTTGTTTCAACAAAATGGTTATCTGAACACCTCAATGACTCCAATTTAGTTATTTTAGATGCTAGCCAAGCAAACAATAAAACAAAACTTAGCCCACAAAATCCCTCATTAAAAATTAAAGGTGCTCTTGGTTTTTCTTTAAAAACTTTTAGCGATTTATCGAGCCCATTTCCCAATACCATTCCCTCTCCCAATCACTTTGAAAAAGAAGCTCGTCAATTAGGTATTCATCAGGATAGTATCATTGTGGTATACGACAACCTTGGTATCTATACCTCTCCTAGAGTTTGGTGGTTATTTAAAGCAATGGGGCATCAAAATGTGGCGGTTCTAAATGGAGGTTTGGATGCGTGGATTCATGAAGAGTTACCTACAGAATCCATCGAATTAAACAATTCGAGAAAGGCAGGGAATTTTTCAGCTCATTTTAACCCTGATATTGTTCGAAACTTTAAAGAAGTAAAAGCAAACTTAGACCATCAAAACGAATTAGTGATTGATGCTAGATCACATGACCGTTTTTACTCTTTAGTTCCAGAGCCAAGAAAAGGATTAAGAAGTGGTACTATTCCCCATTCTTTAAATCTCCCCTATACTAAAGTACTTAAAAATGGATATTTCGCTGATCTTAAAACAATCAAAAAGATATTCAGCTCACTACAACTTCCTTCTGATAAACCGATGGTTTTTTCATGTGGTTCGGGAATTACCGCTTGTATTTTATACTTGGCATATCAACAAATTGCAGCAACAACTCCTCTGGCTATTTATGATGGCTCCTGGACGGAATGGGGACAAAAATTTTAACCCTACTTTTCAGAAATAATGGTTATATTTGAAAGAAAGATTTCCCCTTACTTTTAAAGTGAAAACACTATTTAAAATAAAAGTCAGCAATGAAAAATATAGTCATTATCAATGGCCACCCAGACCCAGAAAGTTTTTGTCATGCACTTGCTCAAGAATATCAAAAAGGAGCTCAATCAACTGATGCTAACTGTGAATTGGTTAATTTAAGTCAATTAGCGTTTTCTCCTATTTTAAAATATGGATATCGAAAACGTACAGAATTGGAGCCTGATTTAAAACACACCTGGGATTTAATCCTTGCAGCAGATCATTTAGTTTTTGTTTATCCCAATTGGTGGGGAACATATCCAGCATTATTAAAAGGGTTTATCGATCGGTTATTTTTACCTGGTTTTGCTTTTGAATATCAAGAAAGATCTCCTTTCCCAAAGCAATTGTTGACAGGAAAGACGGCAAGAATTATCGTTACAACAGACACCCCAGCCTGGTATTATGCATTGGTTTATCGAAGTCCAGGGCATCATTCCATGAAAAAATCTATTTTGGGTTTTTGTGGAATCAAACGGGTTAAAATTTCAACTTTTGGAGCCATTAGAAATTCTACATCTGCTCAAAGAAAATCATGGTTGTCAAAAGTTGAACAATTAGGAAGAAAGCAACGATAACCTCAACCTACTCCTACTATGAAGAATGAATTTGAGCAATTATTTAAAGCCTTACAAATAACAGAAGAAGAGTTAAAATCCAGTATACTTAAAGAAAGTGTTGTTGAAACTATTCCCAAAAACAGCTTAATTGTTGAACAGGAAAAATACATTAAATGGTTAGCCATTGTGATCGCTGGAAAAGTTAGAGTTTGGCAAGCTAATGAGGACCGACAAATTTTACTTTATTATGTTACCCCTATACAAACCTGCGTGCTCTCTCTTTCGGCTACCTTTAGAGATTGTAAAAGCATTATTAATGCCAGAACCACTGAAGAGACAACCATTATAAAAATCCCTGTTAGGTATATAAAGCCATGGAGTTACCAGTATAAATCTTGGAATAAATTTACCACTGACTCTTTTATTTTTAGTTATGATGATTTACTACATTCTTTTAAAAGTTTGGCTTTTAGTAAAATTGACAAACGGTTATTAAATTACCTCCAGTCCATTTCAAAACAGACCAATTCTTCTTTTATTAATTTATCTCATAGTCAACTTGCAAAAGAGCTCGGAACAACTAGAGAAGTCATATCGAAAATCTTAAAACAATTCGAACTCTCTGGTTTAGTCCATCTAAAGTTCAAGCAAATAGAATTACGCTAATTTTTTTTTACTTGTATCAAAAGGTACATGTTTTACTGGTGTTCTGATTTTACATTTACGATAAATTAATCACACGATAAAACTTATGAAAAGTAAAGAAATCTACTTGCTAATACACGCTGCTTGGCTAGGTAGTTGGCAATGGCAAAATGTAACCACAATTCTAGAAAAAAATGGACACACAGTCATTACTCCAGATTTACCAGGACATGGAGCTGATAAAACACCATCAGAAAAAATCACAATGGAGAGCTATGTTGACTCCATAACTTCCATACTAGACCAACAAAATCAACCTGTAATTTTGGTAGGGCATAGTTTCAATGGAATCACAGTAAGTCGCGTTTCTGAACTAAGACCTCAAAAAATCAAAAAGTTAGTCTACCTAGCTGGTTTTTTACTTCCTAAGGGAGGCAGCTTTATTAAAGCTGTCGAGCTCATCAAAGCATCTAAAGCCGTACAAAACTTTTATTTATCCGACGACCAATTGTATGCATTGGTAAAAGAAGATGAAATTCAAAATGCTTTTGCACATGATATTCCTAAAGAAATATTTGATATGGCTAAACCATTCATTGTTCCTGAACCCATTTCACCATTGATGTATCCATTAGAAATATCAGCGGAAAAATTTGAAACCATCTCCAAATACTACATAGAATGTACAGAAGATCAAGCACTTCCTATTGAGGCCCAGAAAGCAATGTATAGAGAGCGGGTAAATAAAAAGAACATTTATACTCTGAACAGTAGTCATACCCCCAATTTTTCTCAACCAGAAGAGCTTGCTTCAATCTTAAGCATAATTTCGGAAGTATAATGATCTTTCAATAAACAATTAAATCCTCTTAAAAAAAAAGCTAGTACTCCATTTTAAAAATAATGCCATAAAAACCTTAATTTTGAACATCCAATCAACAGATAACGCACAGTACGAACAGTATAAGAATTATGAAAAAAATAGGCCTATTTTTTCTTCTAGCCCCCATTATTATTTACACTCAGAAAAAACCATTAGACATCTTTAAACCATTGGTAAATCACACTTGGCATGCAGAGGGTAAATGGAATAATGGTAGTCAATTTAAACAAGAAATTACATTTGATTTTTCATTAAAAGACAAGTTAGTTAAAGTTCAAACTTTGGGATATACCAATGCTCAGCAAACGGAGTATGGATTAAGGAATGAAGGAATAAGACAATATGACCCTAAATCTAAAGAAATAAAATTTTGGGAATATGATGTTTTTGGTGGTATAACAGAAGGTGTTGTTATTGCCCAAGAAAAAGATTTAATTTATAAGTATACTTATGGAGGTACGTCTGTAACAGAAATGTGGGTTTATAAAAATGAGTTTTCCTATAATTATATCGTAGGGATCTATACAGATGATAAATGGCAACAAAAATTTCTGGAAACTGAGTTTAAACGTAAAATAGATTAAATAGCTATAAAAGAGAAGATGATATTAAAAGAAAAACTAGAAGAATATGGATATAAACTTCCCAATACCTCGACTCCGGGCGGAAGTTATAAATCAATAAACATTAGAGGGGACATCGCTTATATAGCTGTTCAATTTCCTATATGGAATAACGTTTTTAAATACCAAGGAAGATTAGGTGATGAAGTATCGACTGAAGAAGGGTATAAAGCTATGGAAATGTGTGCTTTAAATGTTTTAGCCCAAATAGAAGAAAAAATTGGGGTTCACAACATAATAGGCTTGAATCATATTGATGCTTACTTTCAATCCAGTGAAAACTGGGATGATTCTCCATCAGTTGTTGATGGAGCTTCTGATCTTTTTACTAAAATACTTGGGCCAAAAGGAGAACATTCAAGAGCTATATTTGGAGTGCATAAACTGCCTCGTAACTTTAGTGTAGGACTAACTGCCACTGTTACAATTGGTCAAAAGTAACTCGCTTGGTAAACTTTCCTATCACACAATAAAAAGAGTCAACGTCCGAATTGCTAGGGGGGGGGCTTAGCAAATACAACTCTAAATTATTCGGTTATCATGCTATAATGACCGTTCATATAATCTGATAAATTCAGCTGACTTGTGCATTTCAGTTTGCATCACGATATCGTCGGTAATAAAAGGAACTTCTTTTCGATATTTCTTTAACATTTGTTCAATAATAATTGAAGACTTCTTAGGCCTCCTAAACTCTAAAGCTTGAGCTGCTGTAAATAATTCAATAGCAATTACTGATTCTACATTATTGACTACCTCTAATAGTTTAGTTGCAGCATTAGCCCCCATACTTACATGGTCTTCTTGGCCATTAGAAGAATCTATGGTATCAATACTACATGGTGTACACAATTGTTTATTTTTACTAACTATAGATGCTGCTGTATATTGTGGAATCATAAACCCACTATTCAATCCAGGGTTTGCAACCAAAAATGGAGGTAAATCTCTTGTCCCTGAAATTAGTTTTACAACTCTACGTTCTGCTATACTTGCTAACTCAGCTATGGCAATGGTCAAATGATCCAAAACCAAAGCCAAAGGCTGTCCATGAAAATTTCCAGCAGAAACCACTAAATCTTCATCAGGGAAAATTGTTGGATTATCGGTAACAGAATTAATTTCGGTTTCTATAACAGTTGTTACATAATCCACAGCATCTTTAGTAGCCCCATGAACCTGAGGAATACACCTAAAAGAATAAGGATCCTGAACATTTACTTTATGTTGAGTAATGAGTTCACTCCCCTCTAAATTTTCTCTAATAGCTCTAGCAGTATAGAGTTGTCCTTTATGATTTCTGACAATATGCACATTATCTAAAAACGGCTGAATTCTTCCGTCATAAGCATCAATAGAAACAGAAGCCACCATATTGCTCATTTTTAGAATTTGTTTCGCTTTTATTAATGCTAAAACGCCATGAGCACTCATGAATTGGGTTCCATTCAACAATGCTAAACCTTCTTTTGACTGTAAGGTAATCGGCTCCCATTTATAATCTTTTAAAACATCCTTTGCCAATCTTCTTTTTCCTTTATGATTGACTTCACCTAAGCCTAATAAAGCCAATGACATATGCGCCAAAGGAGATAAATCTCCAGATGCTCCTAATGAACCTTGTTCATACACTACAGGTAATACGTCATTATTATAAAAATCAATTAAACGTTGTACGGTTGACACGGCTACACCTGAATGACCGTATGACAATCCCTGTATTTTTAACAACAGCATCAATTTTACAATTTCTGATGAAGATTCTTTTCCCATACCACAAGCATGAGATTTCACTAAGTTCTCCTGTAATGTCGAAAGTTCTTCATTAGAAACTACGGTATTGCACAACGAACCAAACCCTGTATTGATTCCATAAAATACTTTATCTTTTTCCGTCATTTTTTGATCCAAGTAATGACGACATTTTTGGATTCTATGTTTGGCTACTTCACTTAGTTTTAGTGTTGCATTTACCGCTAAGATTTCATTGATCTTTTCAATGGTCAGGTTTTCAATAGTTATCTCAACTGAATTGTCTGGTAATATATTTGGCATAGTATTATCGTTTTAGTATTCTCCAATTGAAGAACATTACAAAAATAACATAATATTGGTATAGAAGAATTTCAAATAATGAATTTTAATTATTTGACAACTTCGCTAATTTTATCTAGAACGGCTCCCGTTGGGCAAGCTATTCTACACCAAATAAATGGATATCGAAGATTCACTAACACTAACAAAAGAGAAATTCCAAACCAAAAAGAAATAAACTCTAGCCCAAAAATATCAGGAAACACTTCAAAGTTACCCCAAGATCGCATTCCTAAAAGCACCCCTGTGATTAATAGTATTGCAATGCCATCCCTTATTCTTTTTATCCATTTGTTGGAGATAAAAAACTTCTTGCTCAACTTATTTTTTGACAAATTAAGAGCTATTCTTTGTAGATGTCCGTATGGACAAACAAATTTGCAATATAAATTCTTACCCCAAATTGCTCCTAAAAGAGAAAACAAGCTATATAGAGCTATTAAAGATGATACAGAAGTCCCCAAAAATGGATGAAGAAATGAGATATAGGTAAAGGAATTATTCATAAAAAAACCAATGTACACTACCGATACCCAACTTAAAATCTGAATATCTCTTTTTGATTTTTTATATTTCTTTTGAAAGCCATAAATGAATAATAGTGCTATTACAGTGATATGTAAAATCCACCACAATGTATTTTCGGCCACGACATAAAATGAAGAACTGTTTAAATCTTCATAATGCTCTTCTATTTCAGGATGATAAAGATCAATTAGCGATGTAGTGGTCACTGCTATTGCTTCAGTAGTTAAAGTTGCTCCCGATACGGCATCTATCTGATGTTCTTTTTCTAACGGAATTTCAGTAAATTGCTCATAATATCCTCTTCGCTGAACTTTTTCTAAATAGCTCACAGTTTCTTTAGATGAAACATGCTGCACCTGCTTGATATTCCCATTCCCATCAATTAAAACTCCTAATTGAATTGGTCCTCCATACCCCTTTATATGATTTAAATTATGCTGAGTTTCTAGGTATAAAAAGTTTTCACCTTCAGACTTTACAGATAAAAATGGACCAAACTCTGCCAAATGCCCCTCAGTTTCAATAGAATTAGAAAAGAGCTGTTTTACATGTTTCGTTATGCTTGCTAATTCTTGTTGCGCTATTCGATGATCTTCTACTTTTGAAGAAAGCATTTTAAATGCTTTTTTTTCTTTAACTTCATCATTTACCAGCGACCAACCATGTCCTTCAACCTCAACCTCTCCTACTTCCTTAAAATGTTCTGATTCTTTTTTTTCGCCAACTAACTTAGACTTGGAATAAGGTGTTTCTTCGACTTCGAGATGTGCAAGCACCTCCTTAAAATGTAAAGGACCATTCAACCAAAAGAATAGAAAAAAAGCCCCAACTATAATCGTAGCCAAGACTTTCTTTCCTTGTTTAATTGTAAACATTTTCTTCATTAAAGCTATCGATATTATAAGCTCTCTACGGTTTCAATCGCTATTTCTTTTACCCAATTATCAACATTTGCATCTGGTAATATCGCATCTTGTACATACAAAACATTCTCTCCTGTTTTTACTTCATCCACAGCTTTTTGAATAATGTCATTTTGGAAATAAGGATCATTAGCAATTAACACAGGGATTACAATTACATTATCATTATACTCCAATAACTGTGTAATACCATCTTTAGTAGGCGCTGTTGAATAACGTACCAAATGTCCACACCAAGAATAAGCAATATCTTCATGTTTGGTCTTTACTTTTAAGTATTTACCTATTGCATCAACCATTTCTTCCCATTGTTGATTATATTGCTCATCACCATAAGCGACTAATAGCACGCCCTCATTTTGTGGGTTTTTACTTAAAGCATTTACTCTTCTAGCGATATTTTTCTTTAATATTGAGGTATAATCTAATGGTGGCGTGATCGAAACTTTAGCTTTTGCTCTATATACATCTATTTTTTCTTTTGCCAACTCTGCTTTAATTTTTGCATCAGAACTTAATCCAACAATAACTGGTATATCGTGTGAATAATGTGAACTTACCGTCAAAAAAACTGGTACAATAACAACCTCATCATACCCTTCTTCATCAAACTCTTTCATACGTGATGCAATAGACGGCTCCGTATATTCCATAAACGCTGTTCTTACATCTGTAATTTTTTTGTGAGCCAATAACTCATCCTCAACATGTTCCTCCACTTCAAGCAACATCTTTCTCCATGATTCAGCAACAGAACCATGATTAACGATCAACACTCCTATTTTGGGTTCCCCTTGTTCGGTTGTTTTATCCGTTTCTTTCGTACCGCAGCCAACTGCAAAAAGTCCTAAGACTGCCATTATTATTAAGTTTTTCATTACTCTTGTCTTTTATTCTTATTTAGATTAATTAAATATAACGACAAAACTATGACAAAACTCACACCCCTACAATACCACAAAAATGGTATTTAGGTGAAATTCCCAATAAAAACACTGGTACTTTAGCACTAAAAACTAGGCATAAATAGAACGAGAAAGAAATTTCTTTTTAATAAAAAAGTCAATATTTCAGCTTAACGATTAGAACGTGATATTACCTAAACGGTTAAAATCATACTTTTGAAGTACGGTTCCTTTTTCTAAATATAAGACACCTGGATTAGAACGAACTAATATTTTTAATTCTGTTGCATCCATTGTTAAGAAGTCGATCGCTGCTCCAATTTCTTGATTCAACACATCGGTTTCAGCTGGTAAACCATTAGTAATCGCATAAACAGCGATCCCTTTCTCTTCGGCTTTCTGAGCTATAGTCGCTAACTCTTTCCAGGCAGCTCTATTGGTATGCTCTAAATCATAAGAAACAATAAATAAAACTTGATCTAAACTCAACAAATATTGTGTAAAATCAACCTCCATTTGTTTGGATGCATCAAAGCGTGCTTCTACTAAGCCTTTGTATACCCAAGTTGTATCTGATAGTGGATATAGTGTTGAATCATAATCAATCTCTAACACTGAATCTGTATAATTATATTGTACATTTTCCAAAACATGTACCTTATGATAGTATTGATCATAAACTTTGGCTACAGCAGCTTGAATACCACTATTATTCTTTTCTTTTTCAGAAAGAAATTCATAATATTTGAATGGTTTAAAGTCTGAAATAGAATTTGGAACGCCTTCTTTTACCACACGTTTAGTCCTATCTTTAAAGGTATATTCTGCCTCTATTTCTTTCCATCGTTTCATGTATTCATTTTGATCGATTTCTAATAACGCTTTGGTTTCTTTATGTTCATAAACCATCATATCGTTATATACTCCATCAATACCATCATTCATCTTTTCCTTGATGTTGTTACCAACAGCATAAGCTCTGTAATCTTTAATAGGTAAATAATTAATGGTATATAAAGCAAAGCCAAATGAAGCTAAAATAACAATAAATGCAGCTACCATTACTTGAATTTCTTTGATTAAAAATCGCTTAATCACCAAATATATACCAAATAATAGTCCTGTAAAAATCGTTGGAAACCACCATCCAAACAACCATCCCCCAACTACGATTGTAAAGACTAATGCAGCTGGTAAAATAATCTTATCATCTCGAATTGAATTAAAACGAATGCTTCCTTGCATCAAAAATATTGGCATTACAAAAATCAACAAAGTAATATCTTTAAAAAACGATTCCCAAGGGGTAAGTGAACGTCCAACAGATCCTTTTAAAGCATCACCAAAACAACCACAATCGGTCACACAATCCTTTTCAAAAGGAGCTGAAGCGATAAAGTTAATACGATTGTTTCCATCCATATAAAACAATACTGAATCTTCTTGCACTTTGATTGCTTTTTGTTTCAATGTTGGAACTTGGCTAATTCTATAATCGATCGCATCTTCAGTATAAAACGCTTTAGCTTCTTGATATTTTTCTAATGCAATTTCATAGTCTCCATCTTTTAAATAAGCATCTCCAGATTGATATAAGGTACGGTACTCTCCATAATTATATTGTGTATCATTACAGTCTGCTGTAAAGAATGTCAACCAAGCAAAAAATAAAATCATTCCGAGCAATGCCCAAGAAGACAAACGAATTAATGCACCAAATAAAACTGCAAAACCTAATACAACTTCGGAAGCTGCTATAACGATTGATAATGGTAAGGAATAAGGCTCCCAAAAAGGCCAATTTAAAGCTGGCTCAGCAAAATATTCTTCTAATTTAAACGAAAAGCCTAACGTATCATTTGCTTTGATTAAACCTGATACAATAAACAATGCTCCTACTAAAATTCTAGAAATATAAGTTGATGCAACCAGTCCTTTAGCGATGAACAGACTTAAAATCCCAATCAAAAAAGCTCCACCTGTTGCCATCCAATATAAGTTAAACTGATCTGGAATATTCTCTGAAGCATTATATACTCCATTTAACAACATTCCAACAGCGATAATTAAATAGACAATTCCGATTGGTTTAGATAATCTTTCCATTTTAAGCAATATTTCTTTCAAAAATAACAATTAAACCAAATGCCAACAATCATATTAACGATATCTTAACCCCTTTTTCATTTTTTAACAGTTAACATTTTGTTGTTGGCATACTATTTTCATTCCAGTCATAGCTATTGATTTATTCATTTTTTTTGTAACTGGCCAATGAAACATACATTTACATACGCTTTAGTAATACTACTTAGTCTTATTTGCTCCAATATTATTTGGGGGCAAGATCGAACTATTGATAAGATAGAAATGCTTTATGATCAGGGGAATTACAGTAAAGTGTATCGTAAAACCAACAAGCTTCAGAAAGATGCTAAGTATCAAAATAGTGCACCAATCAAACTGTTCGAAGCGCTTGCTTCCTATCAACTTGCACAAACCAAAAGCAAATATTCAGAAAAACAAGCTATAGAAGCTTATCGCATTTTTGCTGCTTGGGACACCATTGGCGAGTATCGCTTAACTTATAACATCTATATCTATGATCTACAAATTGGTTGGGTCAATAAAATTAGGAAATTAGAAAAACAGGGGAAATCAGCGGAAGCAAAAGCAGCGTTCCAAGCTTATACTGAATTATTTCAACATCAGGTCAGTTATGATGAACTAACCGCTACTCAACCTAATGTGTCCACTCCTACTCCAACCAACCAACCTGATGAAACAGAACAGATAACAACCGATAACGCAGCAAACAGCATAAAAAAACAACAAAAAGCGATATTAAAAGAAGCGAACAAACATCTAGGAACTCCCTACAAATATGGAGGAATTACACCTAAAGGGTTTGATTGCTCTGGCTTCACACAATATGTCATGGCTAAAAATGGAATTCAAATTCCAAGAACATCAAAAGCGCAAGCGGTAAGTCATAAAAAAGTAAAACAAAAAGATGCTCGCATCGGAGATTTAGTTTTCTTTGGCTCAAGTAAATCCAACATTAGTCACGTTGGAATTGTCAGCAAAGTTGAGGGAAGCCAACTCTACATGATTCATGCATCAACCAGCAAAGGGATCATGATTACGGAGATAACCACCAATGTGTATTGGAGTAAAAAAGTTCAATTTATAACCCGCGTTATTCAATAATTAACTATGAAATTTTTTCTTTTTATTATCATTTCAATTTTTACATTTTCAGCTATAGCTCAAGATTCGGGACGAATGATTGTTGTAATTGATGCTGGACATGGAGGAAAGGACCCTGGAAACTTAAACAAAACTAAAGGGATGAAAGTTGAAAAAGAAATCAATCTACTCATTGCTAAAAAACTAGGTCATTACATTGATCAATTTTTGGGACATAAAATTGAGGTGGTCTATACAAGAACAACTGATGTTTTTATTCCTTTAGAAGAACGAGCTGCTATGGCTAACCGATTAAAAGCAGCTTACTTTATTTCTGTACATTGTAATTCATCTGTAAAACCTGATGTATATGGTACAGAAACACATATCCACAATATTAAAAGTAAAACAAGTCGAGAACTAGGACTTGAAATAGAAAAACAATTCAGCACCCGTGCAGGAAGAAATAGTCGTGGACTCAAATTAAAGACAGATCGTACTTATAATTTATTGGTACTTAAAGACAGTAAAATGCCTGCGATCCTGGTCGAGACTGGTTTTATGACCAACAAAGCTGAAGAAGCTTACCTTAATTCTGATCGTGGCCAAGATTTAATTGCTTCTGCTATTTTTAGAGGTTTTCGAGATTATGTTGGTAAAAAACACAACATTTCGATGCGTAAACCTGGAGAATCAACACCAGCCAAAAAAGAGGGACCTGTATGGAAAATTCAGATTATGGCTTCTACTGGACCTGTTTCTTTAGAAAACCCTGATTTTAAGGCTATAGGAAAAACTATTGAAGAAGTTAAAATCACCAATTCAACATCTCCTTTTAATTATAAATATTATGTAGGATCTTTTAGTGATAAACGAGAAGCGAAGAAGTTATTAAAAGAAATTCGAGAATCTGCTTTCAAAGATGCTTACTTAGTTAAGTTTGAATAATTATTTTTGCAGGTATGCGTTATCAACTTCGAAATGGTTTAGGTGAATTGGAAATCGAAAAAAGTAATTTTAATGAGGCCTCACCGACACTCATTTTTCTACATGACTCACTTGGGTGTATTGAGCTTTGGAGAGATTTCCCGAAAAAACTAGCTCAAGTAACAAATTGTAATTACTTGGTATACGACCGATGGGGATATGGAAAATCCAGTTTAAATACCCAACTTCCAGATCGTCCTGATAATTATTTAGATATTGAGGCTGATATCTTAAATGAACTTATCGAAGCCTTATCTATTCCTAACCCGATATTGTTTGGCCATAGTGACGGTGGAACAATTGCGCTAATAACTGGAGCAAAATACGCTAATACAATCAAAGCAATTATTACTGAAGGAGCTCATATTTTTGTTGAAGACATCACGCTAAATGGAATACTTGAAGCCAAAGAAGCTTACCGAACGACTAACTTAAAAGACAAACTATATAAATATCATACCGAACGTACCCCGTATCTTTTTGAAGCATGGACTGAAACATGGCTTAGGCCCAGTTACCGCAATTGGAATATAGAACATATACTAAAAAACATTACTTGTCCATCTTTAATTATTCAAGGTGAAAAAGATGAATTTGGAACCTTAAAACAAGTTGACCAAATTATCAATCAGGTATCAGGTAAAGGAGAGCGGTTAATTTTAAAAACAGCAGGACATTCCCCTCATAAAGAAGCTTTAGCTGAGACTTTAGAAGCTTGTGTAAATTTTATTCAAAAGTTAAAGAAAAGCATTTAAGGCTTCGTCGAATCAGGATCCATTTTTTCTCCATTAGAAATTCTTAGTGTACTTGCGACCTCTCCAATATTGAAAAAAGAAATATTATTTTTATCAGTACTCATTAGCATTTCTTTTGTACTGATTTGCTCAATATAAAAAGTACCATCAACAAAAACATCTATTTTCATATAGATACTATCTTTGGTAGGCATATCCCATTCACCAGTTCTATAATACACGAGCTCTCCATCTGAATAGTATTCACCACGCATCAACCCGTTATCTAACATATAAATAACATAATCTCCTATGATATTGGTCTCATCATTTTCATCGACATAATTAGGTAACACTCCTCCCATAAAGTTGGTTGATCCTCCATTGATTTCAAATGAGTTTAGATGAAACTCACCTTTTAAAATGGCATTATGAGTGACCTTATAACATGATGAAAAAAGTAAAATAAGTCCACAACATAACCCTAACACTTTAGTTGTCGAAAAATGGAATAAATTCATAGGTTTAATTATTTACAGCAACTAAATATACAGTTAATAAATAAATAATATGAAAATTATGCACTAAAAAATATCGAATTGAATAAACTTTTCTCTATTTTTAGCCGAAATAGCCATTGAATATGACAGAATTTTTAGACGCTTATGGAGTATATCTCCAATTTTTATCGATCCCATTGGTGAGTGGAATTGTTGGTTGGGGAACAAATGTATTAGCCTTAAAGATGACTTTTTATCCGCTTGAATTCTGGGGGATAAAACCCTTTCTAGGATGGCAAGGAATTATTCCTTCTAAAGCGGAAAAAATGGCTAAAATTTCAGTGAATTTATGGACCACAAAATTAGTCAATGTTCGTGAACTATTTGCTCAATTAGAACCCGCTCAAGTCGCTGAGGAAATGAGACCTCAATTTGATCGAATTTCTAAAGAAATTATGGACGAAGTGATGGAAAAACAATCTCCCGATATCTGGAGAAGAATTCCTGAGTCTGTAAAACGAATGACCTATGCTCGTATTTCTAGAGATATGCCGGATGTCGTTTCTGAAATTATGACAGATGTAAAAGACAATATTGAAGAAGTATTTAATATTGAAGAAATGGTTGTTCAACGTCTAACATCAGATAAGCAATTGATGGTTGAGATGTTCTTAAATTGTGGAAAAGAAGAATTTAAGTTTATTGAACGTTCTGGTTTTTACTTTGGTTTCTTATTTGGTATTGCTCAAATGGGGGTTTGGTATTACTTCCCTGAATGGTGGATTTTACCTTTAGCGGGATTAATTGTAGGATACGCGACTAATTGGCTTGCCTTAAAATTAATCTTTGAGCCAGTTGAAGAAAAATCAGTCTTGGGAATGAAATTCCAGGGATTATTTATCAAACGTCAAAATGAAGTCGCAGAGGAATATGCTAAAATGCTAACTGAAGAGATCTTCACATTTGACCGTATTTTTGCGGCTATTATTAATGGTTCTACTAAAGATCGATTTGTTAACCTCGTATTAAAACATGCTGAAAGAGGAATTGATGAGGGAGTTGGAATCTCAAAACCTGTTGTCAACTTAGTTGCAGGAAAACGTAATTACGACAAAATGAAGAACGTTGTTTTGGATAAAGTTATCCGAGAAATGCCATCTTCTGTGAAGCCTGTTTTTAGTTACGCTGATGAAGTGATGGATTTAGAAACAGTATTTAGAACTAAAATGCAAGCCTTGAGTCCGCCTGAATTTGTTGGTTTCTTAAGACCTGTATTTCAAGAAGATGAATTAAAGTTAATCTTAATTGGTGCTGTATTAGGTATGGCTGCTGGATTTGCTCAATTATACTTTGTTTTTGGAGGGTAATACGCATGCAAAATCATTTTTTTTTATCAATAGGTATACTGTTGTTCTTCTTTTCATGTGCCGAACCTACTCAAGAGCCAGGCCCACGTGCTGATAGAGAAATAGTGCAAAAACCAACAATAGACAGTACAGCTTATTACGACAGTTTATATGCTCCATTGGCTTTTCAAATAGATACTTTTTTTCAGAAAAGATTTCAAGCAAAAACATTTAATGGGACCATTTTATTTGCGAAAGAAAATCATATTATCCTTAAGAAAGCTTATGGTTTTTCATCGTTAGACACCAAAGATTCTTTAACAACTGCTAGTACTTTCCAATTGGCATCTGCTTCTAAGCCTTTTACTGCAATAGCTTGTTTACAATTAATCGAAAAAGGAAAATTAAAACTTACCGATTCTGTACAACAATATCTCCCCCACTTTCCTTATAATGGTATTACCATTCACCAACTCCTCTCCCATCGTTCAGGATTGAGTCAGTACACCCATTTTTGCGATGCTCCTGATTCTATTTGGCCCGACAAGCATAAAACCATCACGAATGAAGATGTTCTTGAAATTATGCACCAATACCAACCAGGGATTAATTATGCTCCTGATACCAAATTCTACTATTGTAATACCAACTATATGTTGTTAGCCTCTATTGTAGAACAAGTTGCTAAAATTCCTTTTGAAGACTATTTAAAACAACATATTTTCACTCCATTAGGCATGAAAAACACTGTAGTATACAACAGGGCCAATAAGGATGAACTAAAACATCCTGTTAAAGCTTATAATGGGGCTTATAATCCCTATATAGATATTTACCTTAATGGAGTGGTAGGCGATAAAGGAGTGTATTCTAGTGTAGAAGATCTTTACCTCTTTTACAGTGGTTTAAGTCAAGGAAAACTAATAAAAAAGGAAACGCTTACACTCGCTATTCAGCCCCACAATGAACCCAAAAAAGATGGAAAAAATTATGGTTATGGTTTTCGTATATTAGAACAAGCAAATGGAGAAAACATTATTTTTCACACGGGTTGGTGGAAAGGCTTTAGAACCTATTTTATTCTCAACCAACAACTCAATAAAACAGCGATAGTGCTTACCAATTTAAAGCGCGGACCATTTTTATCAGTCAAAGAACTTCTTGGTTTGATTGACTGATCTATTCACACATTTTAATTATTTTTGTAAAAAACAATAAAGACATGAAAATAGGAGTTTTAGGAGCTGGTTCTATGGGAGCTGGAATAGCTCAAGTAGCAGCAACATCAAAACATCAAGTAGTACTTTTTGATACCAATCAAGAAGCAATAGACAAAGCTTTTGCGAGCTTAAACAAAATCTTTAATCGCCTAGTTGAAAAAGAGAAGTTCACGCGTCAAGAAGCTGATGATATTTTAGCTCGTATACACCCTATTTCAGCATTACAAGATTTTTCTGACTGTGATTTAGTTATTGAAGCTATTATCGAAAATTTAGACATTAAAAAGTCTGTTTTTAAGCAATTAGATGAACTCTGTAAAGCTGATTGTATTTTGGCAACAAACACGTCCTCTCTCTCTGTTTCTGCTATTGCTGGCGCTTGTTCAAAACCACATAGGGTGATAGGAATCCATTTCTTTAATCCAGCACCTTTAATGCCTTTAGTTGAAATTATTCCAGCCATACAAACAGCTGATCAAATAGTAACAACTTCAAAAAGTTTAATTGATTCTTGGGGTAAAAGAACTGTAATCGCAAAAGATACTCCAGGGTTTATTGTCAATAGAGTTGCTCGCCCATTTTATGGGGAAGCATTAAGAATCTATGAAGAAGGTATTGCAGATTTTGCAACTATAGATTGGGCTTTAAAAGAATTAGGAGGTTTTAGAATGGGGCCTTTTACATTGATGGATTTTATTGGAAATGACGTAAATTACGCGGTAACTGAATCGGTATTTGAAGCGTTTTATTATGATCCTAGATACAAACCTTCATTTACGCAGAAAAGACACGCAGAAGCTGGATGGTTAGGTCGAAAAACCAAAAGAGGATATTACGATTATGCTGATGGAGTTGAACTTCCGCTTCCCCAAAAAGATCAAGAATTAGGAGAAGAAATTGTTTGGAGAGTTTTAGTCATGCTAATTAACGAAGCTGCCGATGCTTTATTCTTAAACATTGCTAACAGAGACGATATTGATACTGCGATGACTAAAGGTGTTAATTATCCTAAAGGTCTATTAAAATGGGCTGATGAAATTGGAATTGATAAATGTGTCAATAAATTAGACGAATTACACGACACTTATCGTGAAGATCGTTATAGATGTAGCTTACAACTAAGAAGAATGGTAATGAAAGGACAAACTTTCTATTCATAAATTAGACTTTTGTTTTAACTAGAATATCAGTATATTTGTAGATTAATTTTAAAAACAAGACATGAGATTAGGACAACTTTCTAGAAAACTAGATTTATCTACTTCCAAGATAGTTACATTTATAGAAAAGGAATTTGAAGTTACTATTGAAAATCACCCCAATACAAAGATTGATGATAGCTTTCTTGAAAAAATTGAAGCTGAGTTCAAAGTAGCTCCTAAACCTGTCGAAGAAACTCCTCAACCTGAAGTAGTTCCTGTTCCAGAAGAAGTGTCGGTAACAGCTACAAACACACCTGTTGAACAAGCAACACCTCAATCAACTGAAACTGTTGAGTCTGTTGAAAAAACAGTACAAGAAGAAGAGAAAGTTGAAACTGAAGAGTCTGAGGAAATAGAACTAATAAAAGCTCCTAAACCTGAATTAAAACAAATAAAGGTTTTACGTAAAATAGAGCTTCCTCAACAAAAGAAAGTTGTAGCTGAAGAAACATCTACTGGTGAGACTACAAAAAATGCAGCAAAAGAATTAGCCGATCTTGAAAAAGAATTAAAAGCTTCTATCGAAAAACCTGCGCCTGTAAAACGTAAGAAATCTACCTATAAACGTCCTAATAAACCGATGAAAAAGAAAAAATCGGTAGAACAAATCTTAGCAGAGAAGAAAAAGAAAGAGGAACAGGATCGTATTGCAGAAGAAAAAAGAAAGCAAGAAAGAGCTGAGTATGAAAAGCAAAAACGTAAAGAACACTATACTGCTCAGGTTGCTAATGTAACACCTAAAAAGAAAAAGAAGAAAAAACAAGTAGAAACTCTTTCTCCAAAAGAGAAACAATTAGCTGAAAAAGATGCTCCTAAAACTTGGATTGGCAAATTAATTAAATGGTTCCAAACCAGTTAATAAATTACCTTGAGCTCATTAAAAAAATTCGATAATAAACACCAAATAAAACTAAAACTGTGGAAAACAAAGAATCGGTTAGCATATTAAACAAACTTCAAAAAGAAGTGGAATCTTTTGGAATTAAAATAAAAAAAGATACGATTGTTGAGGAATTAAAAAAAGTGAGAGCAATTGCTTTAAAACTAGAAAACCCTAGAATGGTAAAAGCAACTAGATTGACTTTTGAGCATGTAGAAGCGTATGAAGGTTTCAATATTCCAATGCTATCAGATGAGCCTATCGAAGGTTTTGAAGACAGCAACCTAGGAAACGATACTGATATAGAATCAAATGAAGAGGCTCAAAAAGAAAGTTTATTGTATTTACTTTCAATTATGAAAGATCCTACTAATAGAATTAATGCTTCTGATTTAAAAGAGTACAATGTTTTATTAAAGAACTATGCTGAATTGCATTAAGGAACAATATTCCTTAGGGTTAAATAAAGCTTCTTATATTAAGGTATAAGGAGCTTTATTTTTTTATGGCACTTACCATTCGATCCTTTTCATTGATATCTTTTATTAACGAGACTTTTTTAAATTGGTACTGTTCTATTAAAGCTTTCGTCTCTTCACCAAAATGTTCATTAATTTCAAAATATAACTGTCCCTCACTTTCTAGTTTTTCTTCAGCTAACTGTACTATTTTCTCATAAAAAACTAACGGCTTTTCATTGGTCACAAACAAAGCCAAATGGGGATCAAACTCCAAAACATTTGGATGCATTAATGCTTTTTCTTTTACAGTAATATAAGGTGGATTACTAATAATAACATTTATTTTTTCTGGTATAATCGAAGTAATTGAGTCCAACTTTAATACATCCTCCTGAAAAAGCTTTAACTCAACTTGATGTATACTAGCATTTTCTTCAGCTATGCTTAGCGCTTCTGAACTGACATCCAAAGCTAGAACTTTGGCCTCAGGTGCATTCTTAGCAATCGCTATGGGGATACACCCCGATCCAGTACCAATATCCAATATACTTATGGGACCATTGGGAATATGATTTAATATTAAATCGACCAACTCCTCGGTTTCTTGCCGGGGCACAAGAACATCTTTACTCACTTTAAAATCAAGTCCATAAAAATATGCTGTTTCAAAAATGTGCTGAATAGGTTCAGCATTAGCTAACCTTTTAACAATAGTTCTTAACTCCAACAACTCCGATTCAGATAGCTTTTCTTGTTCATTAAAGCGTAATGAGATTTTATCCCAGTTTTTATAATAAAAAAAGGTAAGGCTAAACAATTGGTTCACCTCACCTTCTTCATAAATAGCTTTTAGGTGCTCAAAAAAATATTGTTTAAACGCCCTAACGGTATTACTATGCACAAACACTTATGCTTGCTCTTCTCCTTTAACCGTAGCAATTCTATCAGCCATATAATCAAACAGATTATTTAATGGCTTTTGTACCATCATTTTTAAAAATGGATTAATATCTGCGTTACAAATTAATTGAGCTTCTGTAGCTGCTCCTTCTGCTAAATTAACATCTAATGTAAATTTAAATGGAGAACCCTCACCACTCTTTATATTCACTTGATTATACGTTGTACCTCCAACATGTTCTAAGACTAACTTATAGGTCTTTTGAATTTTGAATGAACAGGTTTTCTCATCAGACTTCCAATCTGATATATTTTTTTTAGGTAAAAGCAATTCATAATTATTCATGTCTGATAAAAACTCAAACACTTCTTGTTGTGAACTATTTACCACTACCTTTTTACTTTCTATTTTTGTCATTTTCTATTCTTTGAAACGATTTACACAAAGATAAACTTTTTAAAAAACTAATGATAAAACATTCTCGATAATACTTACTTTTGTGATAAACATCTGATTTTATGAAACATTTTGGGATATTAGTACTCATATCGCTTTCTCTATGGGCATGTCAATCGACAACAGCACCTAGCGAACCTCACCCTTTGGATCAAGTTCAAACGAATAAAGATGCAAACGTTGATCAAAAAATCACCTTATATGACCTCAGTTGGATGCAAGGAATTTGGATCGATAGCACCTCATTCCTTGGACAGAAAGTTATTGAAAACTGGACCTTAAAAAACGACACCCTAATTGGGCTTCGTGGAACAATTAATAAGTTGGATACCGTTTATTCTCAAACCTCTAAGATTTTTATAGCTAACAATTCCCCTGTTTACCTTTTAGAACCTGAAGGCAGCTCTTTTGTTAGCTTTAAACTCAAAGAATTTGCCCCTAAGCAAATCACTTTTGGAAATATTGCTAATCCTGCACCAACGGAATTAACCTATACTCAAAATGGTTTACATTTAGATTTAAGTTTTACCATTCTGACCCCCGCTGGTGAACGAAAGTTTAAGCATCACTTTCTTCCTTTGGTATCAGAATAGCGCTTTTTTACTGCTTCTTCAAAGCTAATGTTCTCCATTTTACTCCTCACCCAAGCCTCAATGTCTATATACTCTTTAATAGCGCTATCTTCGGGTGTACTATACTCTTTTGTTAAACGAATAGAAAATTTATTTAAAGCATTCTTTCTTTCCGATTGATTCTTTTTAATTAGTGATAATACTAATTTGATAAAAGCTACTTCAATTCCTTTTTTAAGCTTATTTCTTTGCAGTTGGCGTCTAGATGTTTTGGACAAGTATTCCACTAAATCATAATTCCCCAATTCAAAATGAATGAGTAAGTTTAATAGTTCGCCATAAGTATAAATATCTTGTCTCAACTTCCTCTCATTGTCATTGACCACTTTATTGATCCACTTTAAAGCTAGTTTATATTCTTTTACCCCAAAATATACATAAGCTATATTATAGTAAAACAATACTTTTTGTTCTTTGTTGATTTGATGTTTAAACTTTTCTAGCCCTTCTTCCATCAACAATACTGTTTCTTTTGCTTTCTGAAATTCACCTAAATGATCATAAACGATGATTTGTGTATTACTACTAAAAGTAAAAATTTTCAACCTAACATCTAAACTATTAAACCCTGTGGTTCCTGATAAATTCTTTAACAAATCTATTAATCTTTGGGCTTCTTTGAGGTTATAGGCATCAATGTTACAGAAAATTAGGTTCTTTAATGTACTGACATACCTTTTAGCTAAATCTATTTTAATCTTAGGGTTATTATCTAGTATTTCAAGTGTTCTAGAAAACTTAGTCAATGCTACAGGATAATTTCTTTGTGTTGCATTACATATTCCTTGTATATAATAACAAATAGTAGCTGCTCTACTAGATAATGCTGTATTTTTTCCTTTAATTAAATGGTGATTAGCTATTTCTTCTACAGTTGCGAGTTCTTCATTAGGGCGATTGTGAAGCCCTGTTCTAAAAATAGCATTGATTTGAGAAAAAATCATTTGGTATTCTGCCAAATTTCTCAACTTTTCAATAACTTCTAATTCCTCTTGAATAAGTTGTTCTAAATCAAAACTAAAAATACCCTGCTCATACTCTTCCTCTATTAATCGCTTTTCCCAACTAATCAATTCAAACCAATAATAAAACTTTTCGTATTCTTTTGCTTTTGCTTTTGCGCGCTTCAAAAACTTTCGACACTCTTTAAACAAAGCTTTATTATATAAAATTTCTATATTTTTAATTTCTTGCTTTAATACAGAACTGATAGAATTATCTGCATGGAACCCTCTTAAACTTTTTAAAATCAATTTATATAGATGGCTTTTTTCAGAAGGCAAATGCTTAATAAAAGTCTCCTTTTCAAATATTTTTTTTAAGTGCTTTTCATCATAAGTGTCTTGTTTTTCTATTTCATCAAACAAACGCATATAATTTTTATCCCCACTTTGTAAAGCAGACGATAATTTAAAAAACCTTTTTTCCGACTTTGTTAAAGATTTTATAAGATCAAATAAATTAGATGAGGGTTTCATAATCAAATATTTAGTTTCTTTATAAAAATACAAAAAAAGCCCATTGTTATATAACAATGGGCTTTAAGATGATGTTATCTTTTTAATTACTTACTAACAACAACATTAATTTTTGATGTTGTATTATTTTCATAGTTTAAAGCCACTACATACATTCCGTTTGGAATAGTAGTAACGTCTAATCTTAATAAGTTATTCACCACATTTGTATTTTGAGAAACAACTACCTTACCTGTTACATCATAAATTACAACTTCTGTAACTTCAACATTTCCAACAGGAATAGAGATCATTTCTTTTGCTGGGTTAGGGAACGCTGTTAATGTTTCTTCCACTTCAGCTTCTTCAACACTTACCTCATTAGCTGGTAAAGTTTCAATAGTCATTGCTGGAATCACATCTGGTCCAAAACCTCTTAAACTTAAACTCTCGTCAGAATTTAATACTGTTATTGGCTGATCCAATGTATCTTGATTAGCAAAGTAATCAAGTGTTGTAGAATATCCTAAATATACATTCTCACTCTCAGTTTTTACACAGAATAAATATCTTTGGTTATCTTCTAAAGCAAATGCTTCTTGAAAATCAACATAAACATTTCCTCTTTGCATATCCGTTGTATAATCGTACTCTCCTGTAGCTATTTGAGTTAAAGAGTTTACTGTTGCATCAGTAATACCTGTAAAACTATCTTCCCATTTAAATGCTTCAATTTGGATGTATTCATCAACAAGGTTTACTGTTGAATCATCTGCATTATAAGTAGATGCTGAAAAAGTAATTCCTCTAGCTGCTAACCTACTTGCATTAGCATTTCTAAAGTTCATACACATACTATAACTCGACACTTCACCAGCAGGTCTGTAATAAGACTGTCCTACAGGTTCGAATGTAGTAGAATCAATGATTCCATAAGAAATTTGTAAATCATTCATTACAAATCCAGTAACCACTTCGTTATCCGATGGTAAGCTTTCTGATGAATCAGATACCACAGAATACTCAATAGTGTAGTAACCATTGTTATAACTTGCTTGGTTAAAATCAGGTAAACCAATATAAACACTATCTCCAGATTCAATTGAATCTGTCATCGCAAAGTTGTTATAAATAGTGCTACCTCCAAATTTAACAGCACAAGTTAACTCTACACTGTGTTGAGTGTGTACCCCATAATTGAATACCCATGCTCCCATTTCTGTATTGAATTCAGAAGCATTTTGCGAAAGTGATGAAACATTACCATACAATTCAGGTCTTCTTACATCTTTTTGATACATTGATAAGTCATTTGGAAAACGTCCAATTTTATTACCAATAAATACAACAACATCTCCAGACATTGCCTCATTAGCTAATAAAGCTCCTGTTTCATCCGAAACCATAACAACAGGAACAGTAACTTGCGTACCAAAAGTACCACCTGCCATACCTACTGGAGGTCCAGGAATATTGTTAATGATTACTACTGCTACAGCTCCTTGATCTTGTGCATTTTTCGCTTTAGCTCCAAATTCACAATCTCCTCTATAAACGACAGCAACTTTACCGTTGATATCAGCACCATTAGTTAATGTATTACAACCTAAAGAATCTCCAGGAGTACCATCACTTACAAAAGCAATAGTATCTGTTACAGCATTTGCTGGGTCAGTAATATCTGAAACACCCCAACTTGCTGAAGTTGCGTATGTAAAATCATAATTACCACCTATTGATGATGGATAATCGACATTGAATACAGTTTGAGCATTTGCTACGAAACCTAGTACACCCAATCCGATTGAAAGTAAAAGTTTTTTCATGTTTTTTTGTTTAAATTTGAACCACGAATATACTATTTTTTTAATCTTTATCAAAAAGAGCGTAGTAAATATGACTTGATCATGACGATAAGATCAATAAATTGTTAATAAAATGGATAAAAAAACAATCAGAGCTCATTTTAAAGCGCAAAGAAAACAACTTAACCCACTAACTACCAAAAGGTTATCAAAAGAAATCTTTAAGCTATTGATTAGTGATTTTGAGCTAAAAAACAGGGTTATTCATACTTTTTTTAGTGCAAAATCCCTTAAGGAAATAGAAATGAGTCCTATTAATGAATTTTTATTTTTAAATGCTAAAAAAGTTGCTACTTCTATCACTCAATTTACCCCGTTAAGCTTAACGCACTCTGAAGTAAATAAAACAACTTCTTTTACACTAGATCGATATAACATTCCTATTCCTAAAGAAGTTATTCCCATCGAAATTAATGAAATTGATGTTGTTTTAATTCCTTTGTTAGCTTTCGATCAAAATGGAAACCGATTAGGTTATGGCAAAGGGTTATATGATTCTTTCTTAAAAGATTGTCGTTCGGATTGCCTTAAAATCGGTTTATCTTTTTTCGATGTATTTTCTTCTGAAATCCCATCAGAACAACACGACATCAAACTAGACTATTGTATTACCCCTTATAAAATCTACGCTTTTAATGGGCTTTAATGATAAAAAACACCAAGGAATCTTTCATCTTGCTATTCTTTTTTGGATTCCCCTAATGCTATTGTCTCTATTTATCCTTAAATCTTGGGTGATTTCTTCTATTTTATTGATAATAGCGCTTATCTTGTTTCTTTTCGTCAAGAAAAAATAATAATTCAGCAACTTTATTCAGAACCTAGTCAAAGTACAACACATTTTTCAACCATATTGTTGTAAATTACTAATGGTTACGCCCTATAAGTCTTCCCTAAATGAAAAAAATAAAGTTGACATATTTCCTATTCATTTCACTTATAATCCTATTTATATGCAGTGGATTCTCGTCTAAAAAGGCGAGTATAGTTCAATATGATTTTGCTTTTAACTTGGCTCCAACCTACAATTCAAATTTAGTTTCATTCGCTATTGTGGCAACAAGAGATGGTAAAGTAATCAATAAGCGATTTATTTCAGAATCAAGCTTTATTCGACAAATATCTGGTATAGAGGCGTCTAAAGCAAACCCTGAAAACATTAATTACTTTGAAAAATATGAATTAACAGACTGCTTCTACAAATATGACTCAATCAGAGACCTCTATGTTGATGGGTATAACTGTTTTCGATTAACTGATTTATGGGCATTAAAATATGGAAGAAATCCTATGTGTCCACAAGGGTGTACTCCAAGTGCTAATATGTTGGTAAAAGGTTGGGCTGCTCAAAATTCTAGACCATCTTGGCCTCAACTTCAAATACTACAAGAATACGGAGTTATATACATTGACGATATGTTTTATGGAGAAAATATGTTTCGTCTTTTTTCTGATATGAAAGACTCTAAATGGATTAATAAGTATGTTAATGCAGGAAGATCAAACAACAACAGAAGTAAAAGTTAAGAGCTAGTTATTCCACATTGTTATTTATCGACCTCTAAAACAACAGCAACCATATTTTGAGTTGTACTATTAGCCCTAAAATTGATGGTATTTCCTCCTTTAAACTTAACATCTGTAATCAGCTCTTCTTTGAGTGTATTGTACACTTTATCTTGATATGAATTCCCATCTGCCTCATTAATCGCCTTATTTAATAAGTGATAATCTAATTGTTGTTTAGCTACTACTACAGCAAAATGATCTTTATTTCCTTTTGAATCTGCATATAATGAATGATCTTTTGGAAATAAACGTGTCCCAGTAATTCCACAATAAGGAGAATGTTTAGCTGTATATGGAAATAAAACATAACTAGTTCCATCTGTTTCCTCACCAAAAATATAAGTATAACATGCTAAACTATTGGTGATCTCTACTTTGAAGTCTTTATTCACTTTTAACAAATTTGCTCCTTTAAACAGTATCCCATCAGAATAATTAAAAGGGATATATTGGCCTGTTTCATTATAAACAATCCCAATTTCAGCTTCTAATTCAGTTGTATTTACTTCTGTTGCATTCCCCATTGGATATAATCCATAAGCTTCTCGATTAAAATGTTTAAAATCAGAATATTTTATCCAAAAAACACCTTTCTTTCCCCAGGTTTCCCCCCAGCTGTTCATTATTTGAAAAGCGCCTTCTGATTTTGTCTTATAATCATCATAACCTATTACGCACATGGCATGTCCACCAAATCCGCTCATATTATAATCTGAACGTGTAGGATTCCACATTGTTTTCCCATTCATTTTTGACATAAAAGTTCCTCCTACCATCATTCCAATCACAACAGGTGCTCCTTGCGCTAAATTCTGCTTGATTGCCAACATATCTGTATGGTAGTTATTTCCTCCTTTGCTCAAACGATTAAAACCTTTCGTTTTATATTCTGAAGCAGCTATTAACTCTTGTCTCGTTGGTGTTTTGCTACATGACTTTTCATTGTAAGCAAATTTAGAAAACGGGAGTGATCCTCCATTTTTCATTACTTCCATGGCCCTTTGTAAATAGGTTCCCTGACATCCATCCAGTGCTATTTGATTGTATAAGAAAGAGGGGCTAAATGCCACTTTATTAGGATCTGCACCTGTTGCTCTAGCTTGTTGAATCGTTCTCGCAGCATAAGCACTACTCCATCCCACACAAGATCCTTGACTTCCTTGATTTTTTCTTTTAGGACAATACTCTAAAAGTGAAACTTTTTCTGGCAGTGGATTTTTTACATTATCAGCCAAGGGTTCAAAGACTTCAGCTTGATCATAAACCTTTTCATCCATCTCCAAACCAGTACCGGCAAAAGATTGAACAATATTTGCTATGGCCGAGTTCGTTCCAGACTCCCCATTTCTCGTCATTACAAAATAGAGAATTCCTCCAACAATAAGTAGTACGATACCTACTTTGGGGTTCTTCCTGAACAAATTAATTAACATAGGAACCAATGCTAACGCTAAACCTCCACCAGATCCACGGTTTCCGCTATTTCTATTATATGTTGGTCGAGATGATCGACTATTCGAAGTTCCCTTGTCTTTTCTAATTCTAATTGGCATAATTATTCAACTACTTTAAACCTAGAATCCCCAATAAACCTCTTGTTAACTCTCTGACTAATGTTGTTCCAGCTTTATCGATTAATTTATCAGTCGCTGATTTTCTAGGACGTCCCCTTCTCCTAGTAGTCGTTGTTGTTCTTCTTCTACTTTCTCGCTCTCTAATTTTTCGACGTTCTTTTTCTAATTTTTCCTGCTCTTTTCTTAGCTTAGCTTGATGTTCTTCTTCTTGGGCTCTCTTTATTTTTCTATCCAGAACCTCGTAAGCACTTTCTCTATCTACCGCTTGATTATACTTATCTCCCAGTTCAGAGTTTTTGATCACTTCTTTGATTTCTTGATCTGTTAATACTCCCATTCTTGTAATTGGAGCTCTCAATAAAGTAGCTGCTAATGGAGTTGGTATCCCTTTTTCGTTTAATGCTGTAACTAAAGCTTCTCCTATTCCTAATTGTGTTATGATTTCATCTGTTTCATAATAATCAGTTAAAGGATAATTCTCTGCAGTTTGTTTAATTGCTTTCCTATCTTTTGCTGTAAAGGCCCTTAAAGCGTGTTGAATCTTTAATCCTAACTGCCCTAAAACATCATTAGGGATATCTGTTGGAGTTTGTGTACAGAAAAAGATTCCCACTCCCTTTGATCGAATCAACTTAATAATCACTTCAATTTGATCCAATAACTCATCACTTGCCTCTTCAAAAACTAAATGAGCTTCATCAATAAAAAGACATAATTTAGGTTTATCATTATCACCAGCTTCTGGAAAAGTCTGATAGACTTCTGCCAACAAACTCAACATAAAAGTTGAAAATAACTTGGGTTTATTTTGAATATCGGTTAAACGTATGATCGAAATTTTCCCATTTCCTTCTTTATCTGTTAATAAGAAATCATTGACCTCAAAAGAACGCTCTCCAAAAAACAATTCAGCTCCTTGTTGTTCTAATTCAACGACTTTTCTCATAATTGTAGAAATAGAAACCGATGAAATTTTCCCATACTCTTCCTCTATTTCTTTTTTCCCTTCACCATTGAGGTATTGCAAGGTTTTTCTTAAATCTTTTAAATCCAACAATGGTAATTGATGATCATCACAATACTTAAACATGATGGTTACAATCCCACTTTGTGTATCATTCAAACCTAAAATTTTTGAAAGTAGTACTGGACCAAATTCAGAAACTGTGGCACGCATTCTAGTCCCCGGCTCATTTGAAATACTTAAAAGTTCAATAGGTAATGCTTGTGGTTGATATGCTTCTCCAATGGCACCATGCCTCCATACAATATGATCATTACTTTCTCCTGGTTGAGCTAATCCACTTAAATCACCTTTAATATCCATTAAAACAGATGGCACTCCATTTAAAGAAAGCTGTTCTGCCATCACTTGCAATGTCTTTGTCTTTCCTGTTCCTGTAGCACCAGCAATTAAACCATGGCGGTTTAACGTTTTTAACGGTATTTTTACTTTTGCATCCGCTACAGGTTCACCATCTAACATTGCTCCACCTAAAACTATGGAGTCTTTTTTAAAAGTATTTCCTTCTACAATATGCTTTCTAAATTCTTCTATTTTTTTTTCTGTTGCCATGGTTATCTTCTATAATATTTTAGCTAAAATCTAAGGTAATTATTTTAATTCGTTATATCTAAAACAATCGGTTGTATGATCGTTTACGACTCCTATTCCTTGTAAAAAAGCATAACAAATTGTCGTTCCTATAAACTTAAACCCTCTTTTTTTTAAATCTTTGCTAATACTATCAGACAAAGAGGTTCTTGCAGGAACTTCTTGAGCAGTTTTCCACTGATTTTGAATCACTTTATAGTTAGTAAATGACCAGATATATTTATCAAAAGAACCAAATTCTTCCCTTACTTTTATAAAGGCTTTTGCATTGGAAACTACGGAGTTTACTTTCAATTTATTTCTAACAATTCCTTTGTTGCTTAACAATTCATCAATTTTTCGTTCTCCATATTTCGCTACAATTTCCCAATCAAAATCATCAAACGCTTCTTTATAGGCTGTCCTTTTATTCAACACCGTTGCCCAACTCAATCCAGCTTGTGCTCCCTCTAATGTTAACAGCTCGAATAATAACCTATCATCATGAACAGGCACTCCCCATTCTTGATCATGATAGTGGATTTCACTTTCGGTCTTTTCAGACCAAGAACATCTTTTTTTCATTTAAAACTTTACAACTTTTTGGCTATATGTTCCAAAATTAGTTTTTAATTGAACAATATAAATTCCTGAAGGTTCTCTTAACAAATCTATAACTGGATTAGCTGTAACTGACGACAGATTAACAAGTTTTCTACCTCTCAAATCTGTAACAACAATGGAAGTAATTTGATCTTCTAAGCCTTGTAAATCTATCGTAAAGTTTTCTTGTGTTGGATTAGGATATATTTTTACTAAATCAAAATGAAGCTCATCTATAGCATTGGTTCCTGGAATCACAACAGTATAATCTTCAACTTCTCCATAAGCAGAGGTTCCACATGGTGAGATTGGTCCATCATCTGGCGAATAACTAATTCTTACTCTCATTTTCAAGTTACCAGAAGCTGCTGAATTAGGAACTGTAAAAGTGAAAGAAGTACTTGCTCCATTTGCGATTAAAACATAAGCAACTCGTTCTCCATTATCCGTAAAATCTCCATCATTATTCCAATCTATCCAAGCTGCTACTTCATCATTAGTATAAGCAGGATTAGTTGACCCAACGATTGCTGTTCCTATATTTAGGGTATAAGTTTGTCCTCTTGACAATGTCGTTGAAGTTGAAGTAAAATTAGAATAGTTATTACACCCTGATGTTTTATTAATCGTATTTAATGTTACATTCTCGATGTACTCGTCACAAGAAGTAGAAGTAGCATTACAATGATCAATAGAACCTCCTCCTCCAGAACATGGAGAATAAGCTCCTGCTAATGATGTAGCGCCTGTATTGGAAGGGTCTAACCAAGGTTTTAGACGTTCATTAGCATTCGTTCCTTCCTGATCCCAAGCTCTATTCATTTTTCCATATAAATCAGGTGAGTTTGGAGAAGTACAAAAAGAAGCTCCTCCTGATAAATGTCCTACAATTAAACCATTTTGATTAAATAAAGGTGAGCCAGAAGAACCTCCTTCTGTTACCCCATGCCCATTAGCGGTAGAAACCCAAGTTACTCTCCAATGCGCATTTGCCCATCCACTATTATAGGTAGAAGAAATCGCTACACTACTATAGGTAGAAATTTTCTTTTCATCTCCTGCTGGGTGATGAATTCCTACACCTGAAGTTGGAGAAGAACTAGCGCGATTCCACCCCGCAAAATAAGCGTTATATGCTGCTGGTATATTGTTATTTAATTCTATCAAAGCAAAATCAGCTCCTGAAACTTGATTGGCTCCAGTATTTACATAATTTCCTAATTGAGAGGAAGAACGTAACATCCCTCCCGACATAGTTTGAGAGCGAGCACCAGTGTACTGAGCCGTATTTCCAGGAACACATGTAGGTCTTTGGTAATTAAAATACCAAGTATGATTATTAATATTTGAATTTGAAGTTGGTTCGCCACAATGATTAGCTGTCAAAATATATGGTGTACAATCATTGGCGGTATTATTAATGACAGCACCTGAACAAACATACCCATTTCCACCAGAAACAAAACTATAATGCACAACAGCATCTCTTTGGCTTTCCCATCCTGCAATTTCAGAACAAGCTACGTCCACTTCACAAGATTGATGCTGTTTATATACTGCTTGCCCCTCTCTAAAAGCTGCTACTCGATCTTCTACACCTCGGTAATAATATGCTACATTTCCTATTTTAATATTAGGCAATTCTGTACTTCCATAAGGCAAATAATACTCCAAAGTTATCAACTCTCCCTCAATCATTTCCATCGCATAAAAGGTTGGAGTATTAGCTGAGTATGCTCCTACAAATTGAGAATGATTAGCATTATAGGCATGTAATTTTCCCCCTTTAGGGATCGCTACAGCTTCAGAAAAATATAAACTTAAAGCTTGAGCATCTGGAATTTTAATTCCTAAACGCCAAATTTTATCCCCATTAGCTAAGGTTTTCCATGTTCCAGAATTAAGTATATCTAATGATACAGGTTGCAATATTGATACTCTATAGGGCTTCCCCTTTTCACTATCCTCTGCATCATCGACCATTACTTGAGCCAAATTAGGTTTCGCTAATTCAACGACTTGATAATCTATTTTTACTGCTCTCTTTTCTCCAACTACTACTTTTTCAAATGTTGTTGGAAGTCCTCCTTCACTAATTTGAGAAAAACTAGCTGTAGCAGCTAACATCCCTAATCCAAGTATAATTTTTTTCATATAATCAATCTTTTAGTCTTCGATAAAATTAGTCAAATTTATTATTGCATTTTCTTAAATTTGACCAACGACTTTTTATCTGAGTTGTATAAAACTAATTCCCCTTTATTTATACTGTATGTTTTAGCTTCTTGTAGTTTATTAAAGTATTTTACTTCTTCACTCAACTGATCACATCCCATTTTTGTTGCCACGATTGCTGAAATTGTTATCACTTGATTTTCTCCCAATTTTAATTGCCCTCCAAATCCATTACAAGCTCCTTTTCCTTTTACTCCATCTCCCTCAATAACAAGCGTCTGTTTAACTGATGACTCTTTTTCTCCCAAATGCGTTACAACCCAAGATGAATCTTCTAGCTTAGTAGTTTGAGTTGTTCCTTTCTTTGTCTTACATGAAAATAAAGATAAAATGATTAATGTTGAGAATAAAATTGTTTTCATAGTTTTATATTTTCCGATTTTGTTTTAAACCAATTATAGAAGCCTTCCAACTTCGAATGCGCTACTCTTGCTTCTTCATGAAACAACAAATAGCTCGCCAAAGGCATTTGACGAGCTCCTATTTGTTGATAACATTTATACAATAAATCTTTTTGGACTGCTTCCTCGTAATTCCCCCATATAGAAAAATTGAGGTGTTCCCTTCCATTGCTAACATGACTGCCTATTGACCAAGATATAGGTGCTATAGCACTATAAGAAGGGTATTTTGTTTCATAAGAATGGCAATCATAACAAGCCGTTTTGATGAAAGCTTCTACATCTTTAGGAGGCAATTCTATTTCTATAAAATCTAAGTGTCCCTCTACTTTTGGTACAGTTTTATCTATACCAATAAATTGTATTAGAATGCTTACAATTAATGTGTATAGACCAACTTTCTTCAATATCTACTCAATTAATAGCTGAATGCTCTTATTTGTTTCTTTGATATTTATATAATAAATACCTTTTGCAAGGTCTAAATTTAACTGATGATTTTGAATTTTACTAGTGGATTGATAAATTATTTCTCCTAAAGCATTAGAGATACTAAATTCAAAAGCTTCAGTTGACTGCACATTAAACACTCCTGCATTAGGGTTAGGATAAACAATTACTACTTTCTTTTCTCCTAAATCTTCTATGCTAACATTTTGTAGATTATAAACTTGTTCTCCAACACATCCATTAAATCCAGTTGTTAAAACTGAATATACCCCATTACTGGTTGGTGTGTATTGCTGATTGGTTGCTCCATTAATTATGTTACCATCTAAATACCATTGATACCCATTACCAATCGACGAAACCAAATCTCCATTGACCATATTAATTGTAATCATTGGAATTGCTTGAACAGTTAAGTTTAAAGTCACCACACTATCACAACCATTATTGGCTGTAAAAACTTCCGAATAGGTACCACCTGAAACATAATATTGTCCTCCCAACTGTACAGAATCTCCTGAACAAATCGTATCGAATATTGCTGCACTTGTAGGTGTAAACATTGTTAAGGATAACGTAACGATACTATCACAACCTGCTACAGATTGGAACGTCTCAGTATAAGTACCTGTTTGGGTTAGGTTTTGAGTTCCAAAACTATACGAACTCTGACATGTTGTATCCGAAATAGTTGCCGTAGTTGATTGTTCAACTTGTAATGACAACGTTACCATACTGTCGCAGCCATTACTATTGGTATACACCTCTGTATAGTTCCCCGCTTGGCTTAAAGCTTGACTTCCAAAAATGTATACATCTCCCTGACATATTGTTTGCGTTATTGAACTATTAGAAGTCGAATTGACAATTAAATTTAAGGTCACTACACTATCACAGCCTCCTGTATTAGTAAAAGTATTGGTATAGATACCAGCCGTTGATAATTGTTGCCCTCCAAACATATATGAATCTCCCTGACAAATCGTTTGGTTAATACTATTAGATTCTGGAGTACAGCCCCCACCTGTTGGAGTACAAGTTACCGTTAAGGTATAACTTCCCTCTTCTGTCCCTGTATTTCCGTAACCATCAACTGCGATTAAATAAGTTCCTGGGGCTAAATTTGTTGCCGTTGCTGTATGGTCATGACGAGCTAAACATCCTCCTGTTGTACAACTACTTAAAATATGAATGTCTAAATCTACTCCATTCAAATTCGTTAAGGCAGCTGTTAAATTTGATTGTTGTGTAATCGTAATGGAATGAATCTTTTCTTTTCCATTTTCAGGTTGTGGCGCACAACTGGTATACGCTGAAATGTTATTTTGACCATCTACAGTAGTCCCATTATAAGGTGTTCCA